>JANPOR010000391.1:0-2036 GCA_031428075.1 Hymenobacter sp.
CCCTTGGCGTCGAGGCCCGCGTAGTCGTCGTAACCCAGCTCGGGCGCGCTGATGCCGTAGCCGGCGAACACCAGCGGGGCGTCCACCCGCACCTCGGCCTGGCCGGGGTTGGGGTACACGGTGAAATCGGTGCCGTAGGCCAGCGGCTGAGCAGCTCCCTGTGCGGGCTGCCGCTCCAGGATGGCCCCTGGCTCGACGAAGGCACGCCGCAGCCGCACCTTCTGGGTGAAGGCCCCGTTGTCGCCGGCCGGGCGCACGCCCATTTTCTGGAACTGGGCCGTCACGTAGTCCACCGCCAGTTGGTAGCCGGGCGTGCCGGGCAGGCGGCCGCGCAGGCGGTCGTCGGCCAGGTAGCGCACGTGGGCCTGGAAGGCGGCCGCGCTGATTTTTTGCAGCGACGCCGCCACCGGCGCGGGCACAGCCAACGTTTGAGCAGCAGCGGGCAGGGCCAGGCCGCCCGCCAGGATCAACTGGAAGAAAATTCGCACAACAAGTTTATTTACAAGTAGTTTAGGTTTGCGTTAGTACGGTTTTAAAACCCGCCAGCCGACCATTCGCGTCGCGGCCCAGCGCGTAGGCCTTGATTTGCGGGCCCGGGCCCAACAGGTATACCTGCACCCCGTCCAGCTCTTGTTTCAGGTACACTTGCAGGGCCTTGTAGCGGTTGGCCGCGGCGGCATCGTGTAGCACCCCGTTGTCGGCGGTGTGCTGGCTCAGGAACTGCGTCAGCTCCTGCGTGCTCACCTGGGCGCGGGCCGGCTCGCCCAGGGCCTTCAGCAGGTCGCCGGCCGCCAAGTCGCCGGCCGGGGCCGCGTAGCTCACCGCTTCGAGCGGAGCCTCCGATTCGGACGCATACATCAAGCCAGCGCACAGCTTCTGCAGCTGTTGCAGCGTGGCATCGTCGGCCGCCGCCATTACCGCCCCAGCGGCCGCGGCTTCGGCCAGGCCGCTGCCGCCGTCCACTCGGGCGGCAATGGCGGCGGCCAGCTCGGCCATGCGCGCAGCCGGCACCGAAATTTTGGGGTTGGCAAAGTTCAAGTCGGCCACTTTGTTCATCGGAATGAGGTGGATGTGGGCGTGGGGCACCTCCAGCCCAATCACGGCCACGCCGATGCGCTGGCACGGCACGGCGGCCTGCACGCCCTTGGCCACGCGCTGCGCAAACACGTGCAGGGCCGCCAGATCGGCGGGCGGCAGATCGAAAATGTAGTCGATTTCCTTTTTGGGAATGACCAACGTGTGGCCTTCCACGAGGGGCGTGATGTCGAGAAAAGCCAGGTGCTGGCCGTCTTCGGCCACTTTATAGGCGGGCAGCTCGCCCGAAACGATGCGGGAGAAAACAGAAGGCATGGGCAGTTTTTTCGGCGGTGAACGGGCAAAGCAAAAGCCGCCCCGGGCGGCTGTGGGATGCAAATAAACGCGGAATTCCGGGCCGGGGCCCCACGAAAAAAGGGCGGCCCTCACGGCACCGCCCTTCCACGACCTCCAAAAAGCGCCGAACGCTACCGCGTAATCTCCAACACCTCAAATTCCAGCTTGCCGGCGGGCACGGTGATTTCGGCCACGTCGCCCACCGATTTGCCTAGCAGGCCCTTGCCGATGGGCGACTTCACCGAGATTTTGCCGGTGGCCAGATTGGCCTCTTCCTCGGCCACCAGCGTGTAGTTCAACACCGTATTATTTTTCGTATTCTTCAGCTTCACCTTGCTCATAATAAGCACTTTAGTGAAGTCCATATTGGTTTCATCGATGACGCGGGCGTTGCCCAGCACTTCTTCGAGCTTGGATATTTTCAGCTCCAGCAGGCCTTGCGCGTCTTTGGCGGCATCATATTCGGCATTTTCACTCAGGTCGCCTTTGTCGCGGGCCTCGCGCAGGTCTTCGGCCGCCTTGCCGCGGCCTTTGGTTTTGAGGTCTTGCAGCTCGTCTTTCAGTTTTTGCAGGCCTTCGGGGGAAATAATTGATGGTGGCCATTGTAGAACGGTGGGGTTGCGGGTTGGCTAAAAAGCAAGGAGAACGGCTGGCGCGCGGCCAAC
>JANPOR010000392.1:0-15020 GCA_031428075.1 Hymenobacter sp.
CGCAAGTAAACCATGATTAGTACGCGGCAGCGATGCTTCACTGCGTTCAGTATGACCGGTGTTCTATAGGTTCTTGGTTTGCTCGGCGTCCACGGTCTTGAGTTCATTCAAGTGGTTACGATACCAGTTCACACCGGCCAGGCTGGCGTTTAAAGCGTAAATGTCTGGCCTTTGCTTTAACAAGGTCAGGATATCATCCAACCCAAAGGCTGGATTGGCCGCATAAAGCTGGTCGTACACGGCTTTAATGAGATCGTAATCGGCGCGGTAGTCGATGGTGAAGCGGTGCGACATGGAATAGTTAAGCCCCGTTTCCCAGGCTACGTTAGCGAGGCGAAACCGGCCCGGATTTTCCCAGAAAAAAGGCGTGGTGTGCTCGCGCTCCAGCGGGCGCCGGGCCTCGCGCCAAGCCGTTTCGAGGGCCCCCAGCGGCATCACTTCCACGTCGTTGCCGTCGGGGTAGGTGGCGGGGTGCAGGTTGCTGACGAAGTCGTACTGCCCGGCCGTTTCCAGGTAAAAGCCCAGCACCCGGTCAACCACCGCTGGGTCGATGAGCGGGCAGTCGGACGGGATTTTTACTACTGCGTCGACCCCGTAGACCAAGGCCGCCCGATAGTGACGGTCGAGCAAATCGGTGGGTGAGCCGCGGAAGACGGCGACGCCGTTCGCCTCGCACAGGGCCACCAAGGCGTCGTCGGCCGCGTCGGTAGTGGTGGCCACCACAATTTGGCCCGCCAGCTTCGCCAGCTGTACCCGCTCCACCATGCGCAGCAGCAAGGGCCGGCCGGCCAGCGGCAGGCTCACTTTATCGGGCAGACGGGAGGAGCCGCGGCGGGCCTGGATAACGGTGAGAATTTTCACGGGTGAACAGTGGACGCAGGCGTGGAAACGTGAGCGGGCGTTAAAAATTCTCCGGGCTGGTATTGTTTCAAGAACGCGGGCCCGCTGCCCGGGAAGTCAACGAAACGGCGGCAGATATCGGCGATGCGGCGGGCCGAGGTGCCGTGGTTTTGCCACGGCAGCTTGCGCTTGAGGTCGTCCACGTCAAAATATGAATGCACCGGAATGCCCAGCGCCAGTCCCACGAAAGCCACGGTGCTGTACTGCGTAATGAGCTCTGCGCAGTTGGCAATCATCTCCTCCGTGTTGCCTTCGGTGTAAATGAGGGTGCCGGGCGGGGCGTGTTTCTGGACTTCGGTGGTGGCGCGGGCCATGTTTTCGTTGGGGTGAAACTTAAAAATCATGGGCCGGCCGGCGGCGATGCGGGTGGCCTCACCGATGAACCGTTTGCGGTTGTCGGGCCGGAAGGTTTCGCGCATGTCGGTGGTAGCCACCAATACGTAGCCGCGGTGCGGGAAGCTGTTGCGGCGCAGCTTTTCCACGTCGTCAAAGTTGGGGATGCCCGTCACCACGAGCTTGCCCGCGTCGACCCCGATGTGGCGGAAGTGCTCGGTATAGCCGTCCGAGGCCACGCAGTAGACGTCGCAGCAGTTATTCATCCCGTTCAGGGCGGTACTGATGGTGAGGATGGGGTAACGCGTGAAGCGTTTGACAAGGCGGGCCCAGCGGTTGAGCGGGTCAGTCATTCCCTCCTGAACGAACACCGACTTGGTTTTGGCCAGCAGGTTCCACGGCACGATGATGTCGGAACAGCACACAATCAGGTCGTAGTCGTGGCGGTACACCCGCGCTTCAAAATCATTCCGCAAGTTGTAGTCCGCCAGGTACTTGTCGGCTTTGGCCTTGATGTGGCCCGTGACGACGGTGGGCTCCAACATTTTGGACCAGATCAAAAAGCGGTAAAAGCCTCGCTGCCAACCGTCGTAATACAACTGGCTGTAATAAGGATCAAACTCGTCGTGCAGCAACTCGGCGATGCGGTGCATCTGCGTGGTTTGATTGGGCGAGCCGATCAAAAACAAAGCTTTTTTGCGCGTCATGCGTCAAGAACGAAAAGCGAAGGCAAAGCGGGCCACAAAGCTACGGCGGCCCGCTGAAGCGCGGGTTCGCACCTGGGCACGCAGCGGCTGCACCAACGGGTCGGTCACGGATTAAAAAGCAGGAACGCAGAAGTTTCTTTTCCGGATACGATTCCGTTTCATAGTCTCTCTAACTCAATTGCAGCCCTTGGGCGGTGAACCGCCGGTAAATGCCGGCCAGGATTTCGCTTTTGGTTAGTTCCTGTTGGCGGATGTTGGTGACCCAGAACAGCACCTTCAACTCGTAAACTTGGCCGTTGATGCCGTTGAGCAGAATTTCGGGGGTCAGGGCGTGCATGGTGTAGGGGCTGCTCTTGATTTCCTGCTGGATCTGTTCGCGAGCGGTGTGCAGAGCGGTTTCCATGTCGGTTTCCTGGTCGGTGCCGGGGGCCACTTTCAGCGTCAGGTCCACGCGGATGTGGTCGTTGGTGCGGGTCCAGTTGATGACGTGGCCGGACAGCAAATCGCCGTTGGGCACGATGATTTCGGAGCCCGAAACCGAGGTGAGCTTGCTGGAGCGGATGCCGATATCCTGCACGCGGCCCGCTTTACCGGCCACTTCGATGAAGTCGCCGACGTGGAACGGCCGCTCAAAGATGAGGATGATGCCCGACACCAAGTTGTTGACGATGCTTTGCAGGCCCAAGCCGATGCCGACGCTGAGGGCCCCGAACACAATGGCAATTTTGCTGAGCGGCAGGCCCGTGGCGGCCGTGGCCAGCGCAAACCCCACAATGACCAGCAGTAGCCGTAGCGCCACCAGCCACGAGCCCCGTTGCCGGGCGTCGGAGCCGTCGACCTCGCCGCCCACTTCCCCAAAAAAGTAGCCGATGTACTGCTGGAGCTGCGCCGAAACGTAAAGAATGACGAAGAACAGCAGGATGTTGCCGAGCGTGAACTCGGTGCTGCCCAGCAGCCGCGGGGCCTTCAGGAAATGCTCAAACGCACCGTAGAGTGTCGCGTACAGGTTCAGGTTGGAGGTAAACACCAATAGCCACAGCCCCCCCGCCACCACCGTGAGTAGGCGCAGCAACTGGGGCCCGATTTTGTCGTAATCGAAGTGCGCCGAGCCGCCCCCCGCCGCTCGGCTGCACAGCACCTGGAGGAGGAAAGCTTCGGTCAGCAGCTCGATAAACACCGCCAGGCCGATGCCCTGCGTGAGCCCAAAAATGGCCGCCGTGCTGAACATCTTGGCCAAGCTCAACATTCCAAACGCGTTGCAGGCCACCGCCAGTACGTTCAGCCCCATAAACAGCACCGTAACCAGCACCACGAAGCGCGGCAGGGCCACCGCGTGCCGCACGCGCCTCAGCAGCACCGCACCGATGCCGACCGCCAGCACGTTGAGCAGCAGCATGCTCCAGCGCTCCAGCAGCCCCGCAGTCGTGCTGGCGTTGAGGACGGTTAGCACCACAAAAAAACCCACCAGCCCCACCCAGTACAGAAAAGAGTTGCGGGGCCAGCTGCGCGCAAATACGGCCGTGAGGGCCCCCAGCAGCAAGGCTTGCAGCACGGCCAGGTACATGGGCGGTGGGTGCAGCTCCAGGGCCGGAGCCAGGCTGAACACCACCACCAGCGTAACCGCCACCGGCCCCGGCCGCAGATAGTGGAAGGCTGGCTCCACGGCCAGCACCCGTTTTTTTACCCGGCGGTAGTTGAAGGCCACCCAGCCGTAGAACACGGCCCCAATCAGGACCATGAACGCCCAATTGTCCCAATTGGTGGCGAAGTAGTACTCGATGATTTCACGCCGGTAGAATTCGTCCAGGGCCGCGTCGGCGTCAACCGGAGGCGGCGGGGTAGGGCGCGCCGCCCACAGCGGCGGGTAGGCCGCCTGGGTAACGGCCCGCCCGAAACGGCGCAGCTGGTCGCCCACCTTGTCTTGCAGTTCCAGCGACTGAATGTAGCCGGCCGCGACCTGGGTTTGCAGCTGCTTCACGCGCTGGAACCGCTTGGCCAACAGCTCGCCGATGCGCTGTCGCCGGATGCGCAGCGACGAGTCGGCCCGCTCCAGTGCCAGCACCGCCGCGTCGGGGTGCGGAGCGCGGGGCGGCGACGGCGGCAGGGCCCCTAGCCGGGACTGCATGGCTTCCAGCTGCTCGTGGGCGACGCTCAGTGAGGCCCGCCATTCGGCTAACTGCCCCTGAATGCTGCCCAGCATCAACTGACACATTTTCAACTGCTTGAGGTCCACCACCTGCCCGGCTTCTTCCGTAGTGTGCTGGATAGCCAGCAGGTTTTCGCTCAGGTCGGGCAACTCCTCGGCCACGGCCTGGGCGTCGAACACATCGCGCACCTGCCCCGATATTCCACTCAGTGCGGTGTACGTCATTTCTAGTCGGTGCGAGTCATCGTGCGACACCGTGTCAGCCGCCGATGCCGCGACGGCCGCCGCAACCTTTGGCGACGTGGCCCGGGGCTGCGCCTTAGCGCCTCCGCCCACCAATACTAAAAGCGCCAGCAGGCCCCACATCCCAGCGGGTTTCAAGGGGCTTTTATTTAATAAACTACTTATAACCAAAGAAAATAGAAGAAACATGACGGGAAATGATAGCGAGAAATATAAGCAGGAAATGTACGCTCGTCCGCCCCAAACGGGCGCAACGGCAACTTCTTAAAGCGAGGTTCCCTATTATTTGCTGTCGGTGCCGCGGCGCTGCTTCTTCAGCTGCTGACGCACGGCTTTCACCCGGTTATCGAAACCGTCTGGGTCGTAGTCGATGGTTTCGACGTCGAGTTGGTCGAGCAATTCCATCAGTCCGTCAGAATGGTCGAGGCGGGTGGCAGCGGACACCCGCACGAAGGTCAGCTCCGACCAGAGCAGGGCCAGCAGGCGCAGGCCATCGGCCGAGCGCATCTGCATCTCTACCACCAGGTTGGAGTTATCGAAGTGAATGAGCTGGGTGCCGATGCGCACTTCCACGCCTTGCCGGGCCGGCTTGAGGTAGCTAATGTGGTGCTTGGTGACGACCCAGGCCGCCTGCTGCTCGCGGGCCAACTCGCCCATGTTCAAATCGTAATGGGCGGCTACTTGGTCTTCGCGGGCGTTGAGGAAGTAGTCGAGGTAGCGGGCATTGTTGAGGTGGCCCAGCATATCGCAGTCCTGGAAGTGGACGCGGTGGCGGGTTTCGGGCGAGCGAACGGGGGCAAGCATGGGCAGCGGGTAATGGAGAGAAGCAAAGGTCGGCGACGGAGCCAAGAACGCCGTCGGCGCCCATCGCCGGCCCACCATTTGTTCGGCGTGCCTAACATATTCCCGAAAAACGCCTATCTTTTGCTTTCCAAAAATCCCACCTATGTTCACGCTCACGCCCAACCGCTCCGCCGTCCTTCAAGCCTTGGCTGACACCTTCATTCCGGCCCTGCCCGATGGGGCCCTGGCCGGCTCCGCCGGCCTGAATTTGGACAAGCTGCAGGACGCCATCCGGGAGCAGCCGCTGGGCGCGCAGGCTGAATTTGGCCAACTCCTGGACATGATGGAAAAGCCTCTGCTGGGCCTTACCTGGTTCGGGCCCCTGAAGCCCTTTCGCAAGCTGGGGCCCGGCCAGCGCGAGCAGCTGCTGCAAAGCTGGGCCGCCTCCAAGGTGCCGCAGCTGCGCAAAGCCTTCAACGGCTTGCGCAAGCTCTGCACCCTGCTCTACTACGGCGGCAGCACGGCGGAAATACCCGCTGCCTGGGGTCGCCTGGGCTACCCGGGCCCCGCCGAACAGCCCGTGGACACCGAAAAGCCCATCCGCACCCTGCGCCCCACCCAGGACATCGAATACGAGTGCGACGTGCTGGTGATCGGCTCCGGGGCGGGCGGCGGCGTGATAGCCGGCGAGCTGGCCCAGGCCGGGCACGACGTGCTGGTGCTCGAAAAGGGCCCGTACTGCCACGGCTGCGACTTCACCCAGCGCGAGGTGGACATGATGGGCAAGCTCTACGACGCCAAGGGAGCCCTCACCACCCAAGACGGCAGTGTCGGCATCCTAGCCGGCTCCTGCCTCGGCGGCGGCACCACCGTGAACTGGGCCGGGGCCTTCCGCACCCCCGATTACGTGCTGCAAGAATGGGCCTGCGAGCACGATGTGCCCCACTTCACCGCGCTGGAATTCAAGGAAAGCCTCAACGTCGTGGCCCGCACCATCGGCGTGAACACCAACTACACCCGCCACAACGGCCAGAACCAAGCCCTGTGGGACGGCTCGACCAAGCTCGGCCAGGAAGTAAAGCTGATTCCGCGCAACGAAAAAGGCCTTACCGACTCCGACGCGCATTTTCGGTCCCTGGGCTACTCCACGCTGGGCGATGCCCACGGCATCAAGCAGGGCACGCTGAATACGTACCTGCTCACGGCGTTCGAGCACGGGGCGCGCATCCTAGCCGACACCCGGGTGGCGCGCGTGACCATCGCCAACGGCCGCGCCACCGGGGCCGAGGCCATGCACACCACGGCCGACGGGCGTTCGGTGCGCGTCGCGGTGCGGGCCCGGCGCGTGGTGGTAGCGGGCGGAGCCGTTCAAACGCCCGCCCTGCTGCTGCGCTCGGGCTTGCAGCACCCGCACCTGGGCCACCACCTGCACCTGCACCCCACTGTGGTGGTGGGGGCCCGCTACCCGCACCCCATGAACTCGTGGCACGGCCCGAGCATGAGCGTGGTGAACGACACCTACACCACGCTGCACGGCACCAACTTCGGGGCCAAGCTCGAAACGCCCCCCATTCACCCCGGCCTGCTGAGCACGGTGCTACCCTGGCTTTCGGGCCGCCAGCACCACGAGCTGCTCCGCGACGCCGACCACCTCGGCTCGTTCATCGTGCTCACCCGCGACCGCGACGGCGGCCGCGTGCGCCTCGACAAGCACGGGGCTCCACTGATTGACTATATGCTGTCAGATTTCGACCGGGCCAACATGCTCGAAGGCGTGCGCGCCGCCGCCCAGATTCACGTAGCCGCCGGGGCCCACACCGTGTATTTGCCCCACAACACGCTGCCCACGCTCCATGCCCAGGACGGTATGCTGCAAAACCCCGAAGTGCTCGCCAACCTGCTCCACCTGAGCTGGAAGCCCAACCAGTTTGGCTTGTACAGCGCCCATCAAATGAGCACTTGCCGCATGGGCGGCGACGCGGCCACGCACCCGCTCAAGCCCAACGGCGAAACCGTGGAGGTGCAAAATCTCTTCGTGGCCGACGGCTCGGCTTTCCCGGCGTGCAGCGGCGTTAACCCCATGCTCACCATCATGGCTCTGGCTCACTTCACGGCCCAGGGCCTCAAGGCTAGCCGGCCGTCCCAGGCAGGACAAGCAGCCGGGGCAGCACAAAGCGTTATGGCTTAGGGCCAGGATATCGGCTCTCCCTCGCAAAAGGGAGAGCCAGCTTTGCTTTACCTAGGGCTCATGCAACAGTCTACTACTTTAATTCCAGCACGACTACTGATTTCGGTGGTAGCGTTACGCTCAGCTTGTCGCCGCGCTTTTTAGCCTCGGTGAAGGCCGCCAGCTGCACCGCGTTGGGTTTGTCGAAGCTATTGTAGTCACTCACTTTCGCCGAAGTCAGCACGCGGCCAGTCACCGTTTTCCACCGCACGCCGGGCAGGGCGGTTTCCAAGGTCAGGGCCTTTTTGGGGTCGAGGTTGACCAATGAGATGTGGACGGCCCCCGCCTTGTCTTGCGAAGCGGACGCATTCAGGGACGGGATTTTCTCGCCGTTGAACACGTAATCGGGGCTGCTGAATTGCAACGGCAGCAACGTCGCGTTCTGGTGCACCTGGTACAAGTCGAAGACGTGGTAGGTGGGCGTGAGCAGCATCTTCTCCTTATCGGTCAAAACCAAGGCTTGCAACACGTTCACGGCCTGGGCCAAGTTGGCCCCGCGCACCCGGTCGGCGTGATTGTTGAAAATATTAAGGGTTGTGCCAGCCACCAGCGCATCGCGCAGCGTGTTTTGCTGGTAGAGAAAGCCGGGGTTGGTGCCGGGCTCCACGTCGGTCCACACCCCCCACTCGTCCACCAGCAGGGCCACCTTTTTCCCGGGGTCGTACTTGTCCATGATGGCCGCGTGCTTGGTCACGATGGCTTCCATCAGCAGGCAGTTCTTCAACGTACTGAAGTACTGCGCTTCGCCAAACCCGGTGGCGGGGCCCTTCTTGTCCCAGTTGCCGGTGGGCAGCGTGTACTGGTGCAGCGTGAGGCCCCACATCTGGTCGAGGGGGATGCTTTTCATGCACACCTCCGTCCAGTTGGCGTTGTCGCTGTTGGCCCCGCTCACAATCTTTTTCAGCGGGGGCGAGCCGGGGTAGTTGTGGGCGAAGGTGGCGTAGCGCTTGTACACGTCGCTGTAATAATCGGGCGTCATGTTGCCGCCGCAGCCCCAACTCTCGTTGCCGATGCCCCACATCGTGACCTGGTAGGGCACGGGGTGGCCATTCTGGGCGCGCTGCCGGGTCAGGGGCGTGTCGGCGTTGGAGTTGAGGTATTCCATCCAGTTGGCCATTTCCTCCACTGTGCCGCTGCCCACGTTGGCCGCCAGGTAGGGCTCGCAGCCAATCAGGCCACACAATTCCAAGAACTCGCGGGTGCCGAAGCTATTGTCTTCCACCGCGTCGCCCCACCAGATGTTGATGCGCGCCGGACGCTGGGCCGGGGGGCCCACGCCGTCGCGCCAGTGGTAGGCATCGGCATAGCAGCCGCCGGGCCAGCGCAGGTTGGGCACGTGGATTTTCTTGAGGGCCTCCACCACGTCCAGCCGCAGGCGGCCTTGCTTGGGCACGTTCAGCCCCGGCTCCACCCAGAAGCCGCCGTACACGCAGCGCCCCAGGTGCTCGGCAAACTGCCCGTAAATGTCTTTGCTGATGGTAATCTTGGCCCCGTCGGTTTTTAGAGCCACTGGAATGGGCCCCTGGGCGGCGACGGTCAGCGGCAGGACCAACCCCAGAACGAAAGAACGAGGACAGTTTTTCAGTGAAAGTGCAGTCACGATGAGCAAGGTTAGCGAGGATTTCTGGTCGAGTGCGTACCGGCCGTTACGGGCCAAGGGCAGCAGCGAAAGCAAAAGTCAGGATAAAAAGGCTAGCAGCCCAAGCAGTACGCTCACCAGCAAGATCGAACGAGTTTGCCCCCGGCTATACACCAACTAAGTGATGTACAGTTCGCTGGCCCTCAACTCGTAGGCCACCAGATTGATGGTGTGCGTACCGCACCCGTGGGTGAAGTAGAGCAAGCAGGTAGAGGCTGTGGGCGTGGGGGCAGACTCACGGCCGAAAAGCGAGGTGGTCATCCAGCCGCTCGACGCAGTAACCGGGCGCGGGGCAATAGGCCTCCAAGGAATGCTCCAGGACCAGAACAGGCAGGCTGGGCGTTTTCATGGGTCGTCCCCGCCGAGGGCAAACCTAGAGGCGGCCTGGTGCGGCCCGAACCTGCAAAAATTCTCCGGGGCGGCACCAGGCCCCCGATGGCTATGCTCCGTCTCCGCTAATAGCCCGGTGCCATCCTTGGCAACCGGTTCCATCAGCCGAGGCCTTGGCCTCCCGGAGGGCAAGCGGCGTCAGGCGCACTAATTTTAAAATAGTGGGCTGAGCCCGCGAGCTTTGCGTCCTACAGGCACAGCCGGAACGTGGTGCCATGGCCCTCCTCGCTGGTCACCTCAATGCGGCCGCCGTGGGCCAGCACCAGCCGGTTGACGAGGAAAAGACCTACTCCGGTGCCGGGCGCAGCCTCTGGGTGGAAGCGCCGGAACAGTTGAAATAGCTCGAGGCCGTGGCGGTCTAGGTCAATGCCCAGGCCGTTGTCCTGCACTTCGAGCACCGGGTGACCGGCTTCGCGGAAGGCGCGTAGGTGCACCTGCGGGGGACGAGCCGGGTGGCGGTACTTCAGGGCATTAGCCAGCAGGTTGAGCAGGATGGTGCGCAGGTTGCTGCGCACGAACTCCAACTCGGGTAAGGTCGCAAAGTCGGTGGTGAAGGAGGCGCGAGCGGCGCGCACCTCGCGGCTTAGGGCCTGGGTCACTTCCACCGTCAGGTCGGCCAGCCCCACGGTTTCGGTGAACTGACGGCCGGAGGGGCGCTCTTCCTGCACTACGGCCGCCAAGTCGGTGATGGTGGTGCTCAGGTCGTGCAGCGAGGCTTGCACCAACCGCAGCACCTGGGCTTCCTCAGGGTCGTGGAAGGTGGCGGTGCGGCGCAGCTCGTCGAACAGGCCTTTCAGGTTGTTGACCGGCTGCTTAAGGTCGTGGCTGGCGGCGTACACGAAATTGTCGAGGTCGAGGTTGGCGGCCGTAAGTTGGGCGTTGGCCGCCGTGAGCAGGGTGTTTTTCTGGGTGACTTCACCGCGCGCGGCGCGCAGCTCGTCCAGCGAGTCGCGCAGCTGCTGGTTCACGGCGCGCAACTCGTTGTGGTAGGAGGCCACGTATTGCCGCCACTCATTTTTTTCGATGGCGTGCAGCACCGTTTTCACGAGCATGCCTTGGTCGAATTGCTGCTTCACTAGGTAATCGAGGGCGCCGGTCCGGAGAGCGCGCACGGCCAGGCCTTCACTGCCGCCGCCGGTTATCATCACCACGCACAGGGTTTCGGGGGGGGCCAGGGCCACCAGCTCGGCCAGCAGGTCCAGGCCGTCGGTGTCGGGCAGGTTGTAGTCCAGCAGCACGCAGTCGGGCCGGTGGGCCGCAAATTCGGCCCGGGCTTCGACGCCCGTGGCGGCCTCGCGAATTTCCAGCCGTTCGTGCCCTTCGGATTTGCTCAGGTAGCGCCGGTATAGGGTTCGGTCTTGCTCGTTGTCGTCGACCAGCAATATTCTTTTCACTGGTAAGGGCCTAGTTGATGTGGGGCAACTCCGAGGCTTCCAGCCAGTACTGTAGGGTCAGCCGCAGCTTGTCTTGCAGCGCGGCGTACCGGATGGGCTTGGTGAGGTAGCCGTTGGCACCCAACTGATAGCAGCGCTCCACATCGCGGGTGCTGGACGAGGTGCTGAGTACGATGACCGGCAGGGCCTGCAGCTTGGGGTCTTTCTTGAGGGTTTCCAGCACCGTGCGTCCGTCGATGCCCGGCAGGTTCAGGTCGAGCAGCACCAAGGCCGGCAGCGTTACGGGCCAGCCCGCCGCTTGGCCGTGCCCTTGCAGATAGGCCAGGGCCTGGTCGCCGTCTTCGCAGCGCACCACGGGGTTTTGCAGCGCGAGCTGGCTAAATACGCGGCTCAGGGCCGTGAAATCTTCGGCGTTATCTTCCACCACGAGGAGGGGCCGGAGGGGATAGTTTATCAATTACAACGACTTAGGAAGCGTGAAATAAAACGTGGCGCCCTGCCCGGGGACCGACTCGACCCACAGGCTGCCGCCGTGCTTCTCCACCATTTTTTTGGCAATGGCCAGGCCCGCGCCGGTGCCGCCGCCGTATTTATCCTGGGCATGGAGGCGCTTGAAGAGCTTGAAGATGCTAACCTGGTGCCGGGCTTCGATGCCGATGCCATTGTCGCGCACGTAAAAAGTATGAAACTCACCACGCGGTACGGCCCACGCGGTGCCGGCCATTGCTTCGGGCGGGGCCAGTCCCACCGCCACGGTCTTGTTGGGCTTGTCGTTATACTTCATGCCGTTGATGATCAGGTTGTGGAACACCTCCTGCAGCCGCACCCCATCGGCGCGCACCGTGGGCAGCGGCCCAACCACCGTGAGGACGGTGTTGGTCTGCTCGAAACGCGGCTGCAGCAGCTCGGTCACCTCGGCCAGCACTTGGTTCAAGTCCATGTCGGCCACCACCAGGTCGGTGCGGCCCACGCGCGAGAGTTGCAGCAGCGACTCAATCAGGCCTTCCATGCGCTGGCTCAGGCGCACCAGTGTCTCGAGCTTGTGCACGCCCTCGGCGTCGAGGCGGTCGGCGTAGTCTTCCAGCAAAAACAGCGAGTAGTTGTAAATGCCACGCAAGGGCTCCTTCAGGTCGTGCGAGGCCACGTAAGCGAACGAGTCCAGCTCGTCGTTGCTGCGCTCCAGCTCGCTGTTGAGGCGGGCCAGGCTTTGGGCGCGGGCCTGCAGCTCGTTGAACACTTTGAAGCGCAGGTCGGAAATGTGCAAGCGGATTTCGCGGGCTGCGGCTACTTCCACGGGTTTCCACGGCGCGGCGGTATTTTCCACCAGTTCCTTCCAAGCCTCAAACGACTGTCGGGGCGAGAGGAACACCCGCCCGTCGATGAGCACCTTGGGTTTCTCCTGCTGGCCAGCCCAGGTCACGGTGCGCACCACCTCGGGCCGGAACCAGAGCAGGTAGTTGCGGGGCGCGTCGGTGAGGGCGGCGGCGATGAAGCCGCTGGCCGTGGCCCGCAGCGGCAGCCCCGCCGGGTTGAGGGTGGCGTAGGAGTTGGTGTAGAAGACGTCCGTTTTGGCGTTGGCTTGCAGCCACGCTATCAATTCCCGAATCTGGGCCGGCGTGGGCGTTGCGCCCACCGTCACCAAGTCGTCGTCGAAGTAAATGGCCGCTCCGCCGCACTCGAATACGTCCATCACCGTGGTTGCTTCTTGGTGCAGGCCGTCCACAAAATTGTCGTGGGCCGAGGCGTGCTCGAACAGCCGGGCCTGCTGCGCGCGAATGCGCAGTTGGTACTCGTCCTCGTCGTGCTGCTCCTTGCTCGGCAGCAGCGCCGAAAACGTCTTGCCGATGAACTGGCACAGCTCCCGTAGCTCGTAGCTCACCAGCCGGGGTGTGAGGTGGTGGCAGGTAATCATGCCCCAAAGCCGGCCCTGGTGAATCAGGGAAATGGTCATAGTGGCCGCCGTGCCCATGTTGCGCAAGTATTCCAGGTGCAGCGGCGACACGCTGCGCAGCACCGCGTGGGTCATGTCGGGCGGCCGGTTGGTCACCGGGTTGTTCACTGGCACCAGCGGCACGGGCGTGTAGCGCGCGCTGGGAATGAAGCGCAGCCAGTTTTTGAGGTACATGGCCCGCGCCTGCTGCGGCAGGTCCGAGGCCGGGTAGTGCAACCCGAGCCAAGGCGGCAGGTCCTCGCGAATGGCCTCGGCGACGATTTCGCCGCTCTCGTCGGCCGCAAACCGGTAAATGGCCACCCGGTCGAAGCCCGTGATGGCGCGCACCTGTTCCACGGCGTGTTGGCAAAACTCCTGCACCCTGCTGGCAGCCAGCATTTGGCCCAGGGCCCCGTTCAGGAAGGACAGGTCGAGGGGCGCGGTGTCGGTTTCGGTCACCGGCTCAAACTCCAGCCACAGCAGCTCGTCGTGGCGGTGCAGAATAATCTTATAGAACGGCTGCCCCGCCACGGCGTCCAGCCGCGCACCCAGCAGTTTGGGCGTGTGGGTGAGCCCCTCCAGCAAGCCTCCAATTTCGGCCAGCCGCTCAGTCCCCAGCAGCTGATCGAGCCCGCCGTTCAGCAGGCCTTCGGCTGTCAGACCAATCAGGGTTTCGGTGTTGGCGCTGGCTTGCACAATGCGCCGGGTGGCCGGGTCCAGGCACAGCAGAAAGCCGTAGGGCTGAATGGCTCCCGGGATGTGAATCGGCTCCTGGTCGCAGTTGGTGAGGGTGATGGGCACGTGGAGCATCGCCACGTCGGCTGGGCTCACAGTTGAGTTATCCACTGGTCAAGTCGTTGAAAAGTAAGGCGGGCCGAGGCCACGATTTCGTCTTGGTCGGGGCCCGTGGGGGCCGCTTCCATCAGCAATTGGCAAAAGGCCTTCCACCGCGGCCCGGTAAGCGCGCCGTAGCCCGTGAAATAGGCCCGCAGCGAGATGCCCGCCTGCGCCAGCTGCCGGGTGATGACCTGTCCGCCCAGCGTCGAGCCCTCCACCACGTACATCGCGCCCAGCAGCTGGGACCGCGTGCGCAGCGGCGGCATGGCCGGGCACAAGGGCAGGTCGGGGGCGGATTCCAGCCGCTCCAAATCCGTCAGAATCAAGTGGGCCCGCATGCGCTCAGGCACTTGCCAGGCCGGCGAAAAATCCGCCGCGTGCTGTTGCAACGCCGCTTCGTAAGGCACCAAGAAGCCGTACATCTTGGCCAAAAAATACGCCGTACCTGGCGCGGTCAGGGTGCCTGCCGTCAGGGCTTGGTTAAAATCGTTCTGTTCCAGGGCCTCGTGTTGGGGGCTGGTTTCGCTGCGCAGACGCAGCAAGAGATTCGGCAGTTGAGAGGCAGTGGACAAAGCCGACAGAAGGAAAAGACTATTTAAGACCCCAAGGTAGCTCCTTAGCAGCCCAAGCACGCCTTTGCATCCAAGCAACCCGCTGCTGAAAAAACTGCGGGGCAAGAAAAGTAGCTACTGGCTGGGCCGCAGCCAACTATATATTGTTTATTCGCAGTTACGTGGGGCCCTGTAATTAAAATATGGCGGTGGTCTTACTTGGGATGAAAAACAAAATTTAATCAGTTAGCTACCACTCGAAAAGAGCTTATGGGTGGCTGCGGAGGCAGTATTTCCTGCAGCGGCTTTTGTAACAACAAAATCGAAATCATCCCATTTTAGACGACTGCCAAATCTTAGGCCCAAGGCACCACCGGCAGGCTGCCCCGTGTCGGGCGTTCCGGGCCCCGAGCGGGCAAGGACTCACCACCCTTCGCCTACCTGATGCCATGAAATTCATGCCCGCGCCAAGGTTCGAGGTAAAAGACGACACCTCCCTAAACCAAGACGAGCGAATCACGTGGCCCGCTCGTTTGCCTCTAACCCACCACCTCAAAATGCGGCCAGTCGCCGCCCCGCTGCACCCGCGCGGCAGCCGCCTTCATCAGCCGCGTAAACTTGCTCAGCAGCAGCCCTGGCCACGGTACCTCCACGCTGGACAGCACGTCATGGTTCGACTCGCCGCCCTGCTTGCAGGTCACATAAGTCCCGGCGCGGTCCGGCCCTGTGCGTGGAGCTCGCCCTGGCGCTTCACTGGCCGCGAGCACTTCATAACAATGGTCCTGGTGGGCTGCCCACCACCCGCAAGAGATGCACGTCGGCCTTCAAAGCCGAGGTCGTATGCCAAGTGGACACTGGAGCCCGGCAAACCGATGTGGCCCGTGCGCAAAGCATTTCGCTCGCACTAACGGGCCCGCTAATGCCGAGCCTCATGACAGCC
>JANPOR010000393.1:0-3958 GCA_031428075.1 Hymenobacter sp.
TCACGCCCCAGTCCATCAGTTTCTGCCCGGCGGGCACAGCTTTGCCCGCATCGGCCGAGAATACGGCGCGGCGCACCGCCTCACCAAGCCGGCCCACCCCTGGACCAACGGCCAAGTTGAGCGCATGAACCGCACCCGCAAAGAGGCGGCCGTGCAGCGCTACCACTACCAAATTACGGACGAACTCAATCAGCACCAGCAAGCCTTTTTGCGGGCCCATAACCAAGCCACACGACTCAAGCGGTTGCGCGGCTTGACGCCCCATGAAGTCGTCTGTACACAGTGGTGAAAGAACCCCGCTAGCTTTACCCGTGACCCGACCCAGTTCACCCTGGGACTATACATCTAGCTCCCGGCGAAGGGCATCATCTTCGGTGCTGGGCAGTGCCTAGTGTAGCTTTTCCTCGACGGGCCGCGCGCCTGCCCCCAGAATCGGCGCTGATATTTAGCCACGACCGGCGTTTAGCCAAGAAAAGGAACATATTGACTACGTTGCTCGGCTGGTGCTGACCCCGTAATTACTGAATGAAGGTGTTTGGTCGGCGGGGGCCCTGTTCCGCGCCAGCTGTCGTTGTTTAAAAGGCGCTGGCGTGGAGCCAGCGCCTTTTTAGTTATCCGCCGGTGGCAATGCGGGCGGCCAATTCAGTGGCCAGCGCTACTGCCTGCTGCCGCACCTCCGGCACGGCGGTCGACTCAAAGTAGGCGGGCCGGCGACTGGGCCCCAGTGTGAACAAGTCGGGTGCGGGGCGGCTATCGTCCGCCAGTAGGGACCCGCAGGCGTCGGTTTGAATGCCCAGGCCGAGCGGGTCAGGCAGGAGGTGACCGGCGGCGCGCAGTTGCTGCACCAGCGGTGTGGCAATGCCGTGATAGTCGAGGAGTGGGCCGGTGCAGCATACCACGTGGCGGGCTCGGTGCGTGACAAGGCCCCCGTTCCGCTTCTGCACTTCTACCAGCAGATCGGGTCCGGCGCGGGCTATGGCTTGTACCCGGCCCGTTACCAGGCGCAGCAGTCCGGTGGCCGTGAGAGCTGCTATGGTGGCGGTGTTTTGGGGCGGGCTACGGTGGCGGGCCACGGCCCACAGCGCCGCCGCGTGCCGCAGGAAGCGTGCCTGCTCAGCCAGCGGCCACGCCGCCCAGATGCGGCCCAGTTCAGGACGCAGTGCATCGAGCACCGGCTGCCAATCCAAGCCTTGCGCGGCGGCGCGGCGGATGTGGCGCTTCAGCACGGCCACTACGCCGTTCACGGTCGTCAGGTCCGCCAACTCGGCGTAAAAACCAGGGTACGAAACCCCAGCGGGCCCATGGGCGGCGGGCCAGCGGCCGTGGCGGGCCACGGCCACCACTGGCCCACGGTGTCCCTGTCGGTGCAGGGCCATCAGCACGTCCACGGCCGTGAGGCCGGCCCCCACGAGCAGCACTGCCTCGTTGGGGCCGATGCCAGCCAGAGCCCCGGGGCCCCACGGGTCGGCGTGGTAGCCGGGGTGGGTATGGTATTCTAGGGCGGGCCCGGCGGGCGGCGGGGGCGGAAAGTTGCCCAGCGCCAGCACTACGTAGTCGCTATCGATAGCCGTGCCGTCGGACAGCCGCACGATGCGGCGGCCCTTGGCACCAAGTGCCGCCGAAAGAGCCGCCGCTTGGTGCCAGCGCACGCCGCCGGGCCCCAGCACCGTAGCCAGCTCCTGTGTCAGGTAGCGCCCGTAGAGCGGCCGCGGGGCAAATTCCGGCACGCCGCTAGCGGTCTCGGGCTGCCGGGCCAGCCAGTCGGCAAAATGCGCTGGCCGGTCGGGGTAAAGGCTCAGGGGCCCCGGCCGCACGTTGAGCAGGTGCTCGGGCGGGCCGGGGGCATAGGCTAGGCCGGGGCCGGGCGTCGGGCGCGGCTCGATGAGGTGCACGTCGGCGCGCGCCAGTAGGCCTGGTTGCCGTGCTAAGTGCAGGGCTAGGGCAGTGCCTGCAAAACCGCCGCCCACAATGGTGATGACCGAACGGGATGAAATCACGGCAAAAGTGGACTGGATGTGCGCGTCATACGTGGCGCGTGGCCCCGGGTTAGTAATACCGGCCCGGCAGCAGGTACTGCTGCACGTAGTCACG
Organism: Hymenobacter sp.; assembly: GCA_031428075.1. GTDB lineage: Bacteria > Bacteroidota > Bacteroidia > Cytophagales > Hymenobacteraceae > Hymenobacter. The sequence goes on from JANPOR010000393.1 coordinate 2,092, forward strand.
GATGCCGTCTTCGAGCGACGTGAAAGCATGGGGATAGCCGATGCCGTACAGCTTGTGCATATCAGCCTGCGTGAAGTACTGGTACTTATCGCGAATATCCTCCGGCGTGTCTCTAAATTGAATATCGGTCGGACGATCCAAGGCTTCAAACGTATTAAGAGCTAGGTCCATGAACGTGCAGGCTTGGCCACTGCCTAAGTTATAAATACCCGAATCCCGGCGGTGGTTTAGTAGAAAAAAACACACCTCCACGACGTCCTTCACGTATACAAAGTCGCGCATTTGCCCGCCGTCTACGTAGTCGGGGTTGTGCGATTTAAACAGCGTCATCGAGCCGTTCTGCTGAATCTGCTGGAAGGCGTGGAACACCACCGACGCCATGCGGCCCTTGTGGTACTCGTTGGGGCCGTACACGTTGAAAAACTTCAAGCCTGCCCAGAAGTATGGCTTTTCCGTCTGCGTCAGGGCCCAGTTGTCGAAATTGTTTTTTGACTCGCCATAGGGGTTCAGCGGGCGGTAGAGCGGAAACAAGGCCTCGTCGGTGTCGGTGTAGCCCAAGGTGCCGTCGCCGTACGTGGCCGCCGACGAGGCGTATACCAGCGGCAGCTGGTAGCGGCAGCAGGCCTGCCACATCTGCTTGGAGTAGTTCAAGTTAAGCAGGTCGAATACGGCTGGGTCCATTTCCGCCGTGTCGGTGCGGGCCCCCAGGTGAAACACAAATTCCACTTGCTCGTGATGGGCGTCGAGCCACGCAAAAAACTCCCCTCGGTCCACGTATTCGCGCAGCTTTTTACCTTCGAGGTTGCGCAACTTCTTCTCCACGGAGAAGTTGTCGACGACCACAACGTCGTTGAAATTGGCTGCGTTGAGGCGGGAGACGAGAGCGCTGGCAATAAAGCCCGCCGCACCGGTGACGACTATCATAAGCGAGAAAATAAGGAACCCCAAAGGTAGGGCCCGCCTGCCCGTGTGGCCCGGCCGGGGGCCCGGCAGCGTATATTTGCAGTGAAAATACGAGAGGCAGCGGGCCGGCGCGCTTCCCCCGCCAACCCATGATTTACGTCAGCCGCCACGAGCACTTCAACGCCGCCCACAAGCTGCACAACCCGCGCTGGAGCGATGAGCGCAACCGGGAAGTGTTCGGCCCCTGCGCCAACGCCAACTGGCACGGCCACAACTACGACCTCATCGTGACGGTGAAGGGCAACCCCGATCCGGATACGGGTTTCGTGGTTGATCTAAAGGCGCTGTCCGACCTCATCCGAGAGCACGTTACCAGCCAGGTCGACCACAAAAACCTCAACCTCGACGTGCCCTTCCTCGCCGGCAAGATGGCCAGCACCGAAAACCTGGCCGTGGCCTTCTGGCGTATCCTGGCCCGCGAGCTGCCCGCCATCACGCCCGCCCACTTGTACTGCATCAAGCTCTACGAAACGTCCCGCAACTTCGTGGAATATTATGGTGAGAGCTGAGTTCCAAGCTTAAAAGCTATGAGTTATGAGTTGGAAACTAGTCGATGAGTTTGCCTTCAAATCCTAGCCTGTAGCTCATAACTCATGGCTCTTAACTCATAATTCTACCCAATGAAATATTATTTGATCGCCGGCGAACGGTCGGGCGACTTCCACGCCGCCGACCTCATGCGGGCGTTGCGCACGCAGGACGACGCGGCAGAGTTTCGCTACTGGGGCGGCGACCTGATGCAGGCCGTCGGCGGAGAGCTGGTGCACCACTACCAGGACCTGGCCATCATGGGGTTTTGGGAAGCTGCTACCGGCGTGCTCAGGTTTCGGGGTTACCTCAAGGAGTGCGAGAAAGATTTGCTGGCCTACCGGGCCGACGTGCTCATTTTGGTTGATTACGGCGG
>JANPOR010000394.1:0-4115 GCA_031428075.1 Hymenobacter sp.
GTTGCCGAACAACTCGTCGAACTGAAACACGCGGGCCAAGCCAGGCTGGTAGGTAGCCCGTACGCCACCGTAAAGCAATCCCAGTACCAGCAAAAAGCTCAGCAGTATATTCTCGCCCAACGAGTCGGGAAGTCGTACCTGTGCCATTTCGGCGGCGGTATCGGGCGTGGCATCGACGGGAGCCAGGGCGGGCCCAGCGGTAAATGAGGCCAGAGCGGGGCTACCTCCGGGTTGCCAGACCCCTAGCAAGTGAGCGCCCTGGGCCTGACCCGGCGGCTGGAGGCGGGCTAGGTCAAGTTCATACGGTCTCGCCTGGTCCGCTATAAACACAAGTTGATTATCGAGGAATAAACTAAGGCCCTGCTGAGCTATAAACGCAATGGGAAACGGCTGGCCGTGACGCAAGCGCACGTATTGGTAGTAAACATGCACCGGGGCATGGTAACCGGGCAAGTAAAGAATGAGCCGGTTGCGGCCCGCGTCGTGTATAAGCCAATCGGAAGTGAGGCCGATGGGCGCAGACAGGGGTAGCGGTCGGTACTCGGCCGCCCGGCAGGGGACCGCTGCTAGTAGCAACGCGGCCGCTCCGAGCCGCGCCCACGCTCGCCACAGGGCCCACCGGCAAGTAAGGAAGAGTAGCACCATGGTATTGGGCTTGGTTAAGGCAAAACCATCTCGCGGCGCAACCGACTCTGATACAAGCTCATAGACACGCTCAATAGTACTGAGAACCCGATCAGGATTCCTATGAGAACCAGGTTGCCCAATTCCGCGAACCGAATGACGAACAAAATCACCAGCAAGTTGAGGGCCCCCAGCAGCAGTACGGTGCTGATTTGCGAAAAGCCCATACCCAACAAGCGGTGGTGAACGTGGTTGCGGTCGGGCGCGAAGGGTGACTTACCAGCCGCCATGCGCAATACGAATACGCGCAGCGTATCAAACAGCGGCACAAACAAGATGCCTAAGGCCACCGCCGGCGTGGTGCTAAATGGCAGCCGCATACCGGGCTGGCCACCCAGTTCGATGAACTGAATAGCCAGCACGGACACGATGAAGCCACAGACCAACGAGCCGGTATCACCCATGAAAATTGGGGCCCGGTGGAAGTTATAGCGCAAAAAGCCAACCATGCCCCCCATAAGGCACACCGCTACGAAGGCGTAGTTGCTGTAGCTTTCCCCGCCGTAGCTGTAAAAATAAAAGCCGAACGTGCCCATGATTGTCAGCACGATGGTGCCGGCTAGGCCATCGAGGCCGTCGATGAGGTTAATGGCATTGGTAACACCCACGATGGCGGCCAGCGTGAAGGCGTAACTCACACCTACCGGCAGCGTGTACACCCCCAAGATGCCTTGAAAACTGGTGATGCGCACATCGGCCATGATCATAACGATGCCTGTTGCCAGGAGTTGACCCACAAATTTCTTGAACACTGACATGCCCACCAAGTCGTCTTTTAAGCCCACAAAGAACAGGATAATGCAGCCCGCCAGCAGCTCCTTGACGCCGTTTTGTAGAGGCGCAAAAATGGTAAGTGCCGACATAAACCCCGCGAATACGGCCACTCCGCCCAAGCGCGGCGTTAGTGACGAATGCACGGTGCGCCCATTAGGCATATCGAGCATGTTTTTGAGGTGAGCGATGTGGATGATGGACGGCACTGCGAACAGCGCCACCAAAAAGGCCCACCCCGCCGACAGCCATAACTGAATGCCAATAGGATTCATAAGAAATGAGAAATGAATTTCGCCAACGGCTCCATACGGACAATAAGACCGGCCGACTAGCTGTGTAGCACGCCGGACCGATCGAGCAGCGAAATATGAATAAAATTGTCGGGCACGATCGAATCGGGCACGAAGATGTATTTCTTATCAAAAATCTGCTCGCCGCGGTAGTAGCTCACCCAGTACTGATTATTAAGGTGAAACAGGGCCGGGTCGAGGGGCTCAACGGGCACGGCCGCGCGTGCGGGCACCTCCTCAAAAAGGTAGCGCAGGGTAGAAGTGCGCACTTTCTCGCCATCGGGCTGCTGACCATACCCGTGAGCGTTCACGATGACGCTGCGCAACGGGTAAGTATTATGGTTGAGCAGGTACACCTGCCACACGGGCTGGCCCGTGGGCGTGAGGGCCCCGTCATCGGCCGGCACGATGGCCACCGATACGCCCTCAACGGGATCAAAAGGAATATCTTGCTTCAAAATACAGTAACTAATAAATTCTGGGGTTTGCTCAACATAGCTCAGTACAACTCACTACATCGCGTTGGCAGTTCAGACGGCGATTGTAGCCCCCAGCAGCGCCGCCAAGTGGGGCAACAGGCGTTCCTGCACTTCCTCCACAGCTACTGCACGGCCCAATTCATGAGCCAGCGAGGTTACGGCTTTATCGGCAATACCACAGGGCACAATGTGGCCGAAGTAGCCGAGGTCGGGGCTAACATTCAAGGCGAAGCCATGCATGGTCACCCAACGGCTGCACTTAACACCTAATGCACAGATTTTACGGGGATTGGCTGCGCCTTCTTCCCACCCCAGCCACACGCCCGTAAGGCCGACGATGCGGCCGGCGCGCAGGCCATAACCGGCCAGCGTCAGGATAACAGCTTCCTCCAAAGTGCGCAGGTACCAGTGGATGTCGGGCCGGAAATTGTCGAGGTCGACAATAGGATAGCCCACTAGCTGGCCGGGGCCGTGGTAAGTAATGTCGCCGCCCCGGTTGATGCAGTGGTAAGTGGCCCCGTGGCGAACCAGCCCAGCAGCATCGAGCAACAGATGCTCGGGTTTGCCGCTTTTGCCTAGCGTGTAGGTGTGCGGGTGCTGGCAGAACAGCAGGTGGTTGGGGGTGGGCTCCGGAGGCCCTCCGGCGGCTTCGGCCTGCCGGTTACGTGTCTTGAGGGCCACGGTCGCGGCCAGCAATTCTTCCTGCAACGCCCAGGTCGGGTCGTAAGGCACTAGGCCCAGGCGCCGCACGGCCAGCCCCCGGTTGGGTGCGGGGGTAACGGACCGGGTCTGGGCATCGGATGCTAGAACGTTGATCATCTGGCGAATATGGCAGTAAAACCCTCTAAAGGTGGCGCCTTGCCGACCGGCCCCACCTGCGCCTCGCCCAGGTGCAAAGGTACAAAGGCGGCCGAGTGGTCACCGCGCCACGGGCGAGGGATTGGTGGCACTCGCGCAAATTCATCATCAGGGCCCTAACCCTACGCTCGGTGTACTCGCTGTGCAATGAGGTGCCAAAAGCGACTTAAGGCAAGAAAAAGCATCCATCGGCATTCAATCCAACACCTCCTTCTTAATTAATTCACCTGTTAAGCCAACTCAATCAACGGCCGAACAACGGCCGGCGCAAAGATTCGTCCTGCCCGCACACGTCGGCGTAAAAACGCAGTTGTTCCGCGACGACCGCGCAGTTGGCGTAGCGCGCGCACATCGGCACCGGGTGCTAGAGGACAAACCGACGCGGCAGCACTCTCGGCATCGGTGGGCCGCGCCGCGCGGGTATTACCGGGGCCCAGCAGGTACGTAGCCAACTGCAAGGGCCGTTCCATGCGCAGGCAGCCGCGGCCAAGCACTCGATAAGGCCAAGCAAAATCTTTGGGGCCAGAAGTGCTGTGCAGGAATACTTCATAGGGATTAGCTGAGCGGAAGGTATTGGTGCCTAGCGCGTTGCCTCGGCCAGGATTTTGGCGGATGGTGAAGCGGGAGTGCTGCGCCGATACCGCCCACCAGTCCACGGAGGTGGGATTTACGAAGCGGCCATGAGCGTTGTAAACGGTATAATTATTTTCGGCTACAAAGACCGTGTTTTCCCGCAGTTGGGGTAACATCTCTTTGGTGGCGATGCTGTACAGCTCCCGCCAAGCAGGAGCCAAAGTGAGGGAAGTCAGCCGGCTACTGAGCGTAGGCGTGGGGCTATCGGGCTTGCCGATAACCAAGCGATGGGTTTGAAGCATTGGCCCCGGTGAACCAATTCCAGCGCGTAAGCCGGCAAGTTCACCAACACGTAGTCTGAGTCCGATTCGGCGGTAGCCGCCTAGCGCCAGCGCTCAAGCGTGAGGGCTATCAGCTAGGCCCGCCGGCCCCGGACCAGCGAATCTGGTCCGGCAGG
>JANPOR010000395.1:0-12999 GCA_031428075.1 Hymenobacter sp.
ATTCTATCGGTGGCCTGCGTGGGCTTGGTGGTGGCCTTGCGGCGCCGGAAGTAGCCGTACTTTCACTGCCCATGAGCCCCGAAGCCACCTTTCCTTTTCAAATAGCGTCCCTCCCGCCACCCACCCCACCCGAGCGCCAACTGGCCATCTTTGCCGACGTGGGCGGACTGGAAGAATACTACGTTCTCTTCCAAAACTACGGGTTCGGCGGCACGGCCGAGTCCTGGGTCGAGCACATCGAAACCATCATCGAAGAATTCGAGCCCGAATTGCTCGACCACGTGGAGTTCGACGAAGTAGGCGACACGTTTCTGGCCTACGCCGACAGCCCGGCCGCCGTGAAGCAGTTCCTGGCTTGCGTGCAGCCGTATTTTGGAGACATCGCCAAGCTGGAAAAGTATTTCCAGCAAACCGACCCGGAAGATTTCTTTCAGTAAACTGCCGCGGGAAAGCCTAGGGAACTGGGCCTACGCCAACGCAACCTCGCCGCGTGGCGGCTAAAGCCGGGTGAATGAAATTCTGAACCGTAAGCGTGAGCCCACCATCAAGATGATGAAGGCCCTGCACGAGCATTTGGGTTTGTCGGCCAAAGTTCTGCTGGCAGCGGTTTAAGAGTTTCGTGTCTTTAATAACCGCGTTGCAGCGGAGAATCAATGAACGAAGTTTAGGTATTTCACGGCGCAGGCGGCAGGTTCACAAGTGGAGTATTTGCTACTCAAGCGCAGGCAGAAGCATTTACCAGCCAGTACCGGTTAACCGGCGTCCTTACCAAATACCCGGTTGGGATAAGCGCCTACGATTGGGCCACCCAGGAACAACTGTTTGAACCTGAGAAACCAGAGCACTACGAATCAGGCTCTGTGCAAAGGTTCACAACGGCTAGTCAGGAACATTTTCATTGCGAAGAAGGTAAGCCGGAATGATCTAACGGCTCCTCTCACTCTTTACCACCCTTTTCTCGTTTTCGTTGTTATCCATCGCAACGAAATCAACCCGCCTTCTTTTGACTGATACAACCTTCGCCCCCGTCGACCCCTACGCCCTCGAAAAAGAACTCCGCCAAGTCCAGGCTTTGATGAAGCTGGAGCAGTTGGAAGACCTGGCCCAGTTCAAGCTCAAAAACGCAAAGGCCAGCATCCAGGAGCGCCAGCAGCGGGGCCTCACCTGGTACCCGGTCACCATTACCCAGGAAGACATCGGCTTCGGTGGCAAGGTAGTGCTGGAGCTCGAGCGGCCCGCCGGGCAGCAGGGCCTGCACCTGTTTCAGGTGGGGAAGAATGCTTCGCTATTCGGCAACGTGGCAGGCCGCGCGGCCACCGACCGGCCCACGCTCAACGGCGTAATTACCAGCGTTCGGCGCAATAAGCTGCTGCTCGCCACCACCAAGGAGGACCTGCCCGATTGGGTGACCGAGGGCCACAAGCTCGGCATCGACCTCACCTTCGACGAGGTGAGCTACCGCGAAATGGACTACGCCCTGGGCAAGGTGCTGGGCGCCTACGGCGACCGCCTGGCCGAGCTGCGCGACGTGCTGCTGGGGGCCAAGCCGGCCCGCTTCCGCGCCGAGCGGCCCGACGACCTGTTCTACCCCAGCCCCCTCAACGAATCGCAGCTGGCCGCCGTGCGCCACGTGCTTGCGTCTCAGGACGTGGCCATTGTGCACGGCCCCCCCGGCACCGGCAAAACCACCACGCTGGTGCAGGCCATCCTGGAAACCATCCGGCGCGAGCGGCGGGTGCTTGTTTGCGCGCCCAGCAACACGGCGGTGGACTTGCTGACCGAAAAGCTGGCCGAGCGTGGCGTGAACGTCATCCGCATGGGCAACCCGTCGCGGGTATCGGATTTGCTGCTCGAACACACGCTGGACGCCCAGGTGATGGCCCACAAGAGCTACAACGAGCTGCGCTCGATGCGCCAGACGGCCGAGCAGTACCGCGAAACGGCCAGCAAGTACGTGCGCAGCTACGGCTGGGAAGAGCAACAGCAGCGCCGCATGTTGAAAGAGGAAGCCAGGGCCCTGCACCAGGCCGCCGACGATTTGGAGCGCTACATCACGGAGGATTTGTTGGAGCAGGTGCAGGTGATTACCTGCACGCTGGTAGGGGCCTCCAACCGCAACATCCGCCACCTCACCTACGAAACGGTGTTCATCGACGAGGCGGCCCAGGCCCTGGAGCCGGGCTGCTGGATTCCCATCAGCAAGGCCAAGCGCGTGGTGCTGGCCGGCGACCACCACCAGCTGCCGCCCACCGTGAAGAGCGAAAAAGCCGGGGCCCTGCGCGAAACCTTGTTCGAGAAGGCCATCAAGCGCCAGCCCGCCGCGGCCCGGATGCTGACCGTGCAGTACCGAATGCACGAGCAGATTATGGCCTTCAGCTCGGCGCAGTTCTACGACAACCGGCTGGTGGCGGCCCCCACCGTAGCCCACGCCGGCCTGGAAGCCTACGACCTGCGCTTCGCCCCTGACCTGCCGGTGGAATTCCTCGACACGGCGGGCTTTGGATTTCAAGAGATTACCATCCCCGAAAGCCGCTCCACCGCCAACCCCGAGGAGGCCGACTTGCTGCTGAGGCGCCTGGGCCAGTTGCTCGAGCCCTACGACCCCGCCGACCATGAAAACGACCTGCTCACCATCGGCGTTATTGCCCCGTACCGCGCCCAAATCAACTATTTAAAGGACGCGGTGGAAGAAAACGACGAGCTGGCCGGCCTCATGCAACACCGGATGCTGAGCATCGGCACCGTCGACTCATTCCAGGGCCAGGAGCGGGATATCATCGCCATCAGCCTGACGCGCAGCAACACCCACGGCGAAATTGGCTTCCTCTCCGACATCCGCCGGATGAATGTGGGCATGACCCGCGCCCGGAAAAAACTGCTGCTCGTTGGCGATTCCTCCACGCTCGGCGCGCACCCTTTTTTCAAGGAACTGATAGCTTACGTGGAAAGCGTTGGCGGCTACCGCACCGCTTGGGAATTGCAGGATTAGGGAACGGCCAAACATTTGGTGAACGGCGCTGTCGTTGGCACACTGCCAGGCCCGCCGGCGCCGTTTCTTACCAATTCCCCGCTCATGTCGATTATCAATTTCACTAATGCGCACGTCGTCCTCGCGTCGGCCAAACCTTTTGCGCAGGCCATCAAAGACATCCAGGCCGAAATGGGCCGGGCCAGCACGGAGGTGCTCGGCGAAAAGCTCAGCGCCAGCAAAGACTTTGCGGAGTTCACGGAGGAGATGGAATTTCTGGCCGGCCGCAGCAACTTCATCAACGTGGCCCTGCTCAACTGGGGTAAGGTGATGGCCAAGGTGCCCATCGGTATGAAGGGCGTTTTGTTCGTGATTGGCAACCCGCTCACGGCCCGCAAGTTACTCGAAGCCGGGGGACCCGAAATGGGCCTGTACCTACCCACCAAAATCTACGTGTACGAAGATGCCCAAGGCGTTACGCAGGTCACCTACGACCAAATCAGCCCCGTGATGGCCCAGTACGACAACCCGCAGTTGGCCACCGTGGCCGCGGCCATCGACAAGGCCCTGGCCAACCTGGCCGACAAGGCCGCCAACTAGCCGGCCGGGCCACGGCCCAGCTATTCCCAACCTCCTTTTTTGCCTCAATGACTCCCGCCGCTTTGTCATCTGAACACAACCCCCAGCCCGCTCCGCAGGGCATTAAAAACATCGTGCTCGTCCACGGCGGGCTGGTGGACGGCTCCAGCTGGGCCAAAGTTATCCCGCTGCTCCAAGCCGAAGGCCTGCACGTGACGGCAGTGCAGAACCCGTTGACCTCGCTAGCCGACGACGTGGCGGCCACCACGCGGGCCATTGCCCGGCACGATGGGCCAGTGCTACTCGTAGGTCACTCGTATGCCGGCATGATCATCACCGAAGCCGGCGACAACCCCGCCGTGGCCGGCCTGGTGTACGTGGCGGCCTACGCCCCCGACCTGGGCCAGTCGCTCAGCGACGCAGCCCAGCAAGGCCCGGCCCCGGCCGGCGGCCAGAACCTACGGCCCGACGCGGCCGGCTTTCTCACCATCACCCCCGAGGGCCTGGCTGCTGACCTCGGTCCCGATCTGACGCCTGCCGAACAACGGCTGTTCCTGGCCACCCAACAGTCCCTTGCTGCCGGCGCCACCACCGAAAAAGTGAAGGCCGCCGCTTGGCAAACCAAGCCCAGCTGGTACATAATTTCCGCCGACGACCGCACCGTGAACCCCGACATGCAGCGGGCCATTGCGCAAAAAATCAACGCCACGACGCGCACCGTGCCGGGCAGCCACATGTTCATCCTCTCGCAGCCGGCACTGGTCGCGGCCGCCATCATCGAGGCTGCGCAGCAGATAGGCGCTTAACGATCATTCGGATCTCACTGGTTAAAAGTCTGTCATGCTTCCCTGCGTTCAGCATGATGGCCCGGTTGGGCAACATGCCAATGAGCCAGCCCGCTAATTCAAATCAATCACCGACTCGGTGTGCGGCGCGTCGGATTTCGTGTTGACGAAATGCTTTTCGGGATTATCGTAATTCGAAATAATCAGCTGGTTGCCTTTGAGCAGCACTTCAGCGGGCTGGTCAAGCAGGCCCCCGGTGCCGTCGGTGTCGCCGTTGCGCGAGAGCACGGTGTGCGCGCCGCTTTTCAGGTCCACCACGTCGATGGCATTGAGGCGGGAGCTGCAGATGTACGCTTTGTCGGTTTTGCGGTCGATGACCAAGCCGTCGATGCACGGAATTTTGGGGCCCTGCACGGCCACCACTTCCATCTTGGTGTAGGTGCCATCAGGTCGCAACGTCACTTTGTAGAGAGTGCCGTCGCCGAACGAGCCGGTGTATAGGTTGCCGTGGCTGTCATAGTCGATGCCGTCGGCACCATTGTCCACGCCGGTTTCGTTCACCGTGGTCGTGAACATGGCTAGCACGTGCGAGTCCTTGGTTTTGGGTTTGAGGTGGATGGGACCCTGGTTCAGCTCGGCCAGGGTGAAGCGCATGATGGCGCTGCCCTTGTCGTTGCCGGGCAGGTCCCACTGGCTATCAGTCACGTACAGCGTGTTGCCTCTCCACACCACCCCGTTAGCCAGGGCGAATTTATCTACCACCGTTTCGATGGCCCCCGGCCGACCGTTTTCCAGCCGCACGCGCATGAGGCGTGACTTAAAGTCCTTGCTATTTTCGTACTGATTCTCTGCGTAATATAGATTACCATCAGGGCCCACGGCCAAGTCCATTGGTGTGGCTTTTTTGGTGGTGGGCTCGGGCGGCAGATGGTTGATGAACGGCTTGTAGCCGTTGGTCGTCAACTCCACGATGCGGGCCGGGTACTTGTTATCGGCCAGGTTGGGGATGGATAGAAACACCCGCCCGTCGGGGGCCAAGGCTAGGCCGTCGGGCGTGTTCATCGAGTCGGGGAACGTGGCGAGCAACCGGGGCCGGATGCCCTGCCGGGCTGTATCGGCTTTTGCCGCGCCGGTGACCGAATCGGTTTTGACCACCGCTTCTTTATTCACGGCTTCGGTTTCGGTTTTGGGCTCATGGGCTGGTTGGCAGCCGGCCAACCCGGCCCCGCTCAGCAGTAGGACAGCCCCCAGGCCACGCAGTGACTTTTCCATTGATAACGAAAGAGGTGTAGGCATTCAACTGACTGTCAATACGCGCAGCACAGAGTCCGGGTTATCGGCGGCCGCCGGGCGCGCAATTGCGTGGGCCCGCCGGGGCTTCGGTTCCAGAGGCCCACCGATTTGGCAGCCCGTGATCCTGCTTGGCTGCTTCATGCCCCTCTTTATTACAGCGCCGGACCTGTCGCTCAACAAGTAATCCAAGTTGCGGACTAGCCGCCGCGCGACGTGATGTTTATAGAAAAGCGAATGGTCGGGGGCCAAAGCCACGGAGCGACGGCATTGATTTCCGCCAACATACCGCCGCTCCGTGGCTCAATCCGTAGCTTGATGGTTTTGCTGTAGATATAGCGCCGCTATGCGGCTAGACCGCCAATTGGATTAAGTATACCGGCAGGTGTTACTTTATGGCGATTACGCGTCAGCCGCTGAGCCTTCCAAAAACCAACCTACAGTCCGGAAAGCACGTTCAGGAGGACGTCCCGCACCAATCCTTTCCGCTTTTCATGAAAGAAAAACCCATCGCCAAGTACCCCGTCAAGGCGTGGTGAGCAAGTCCAAGGTGGCCAAGCCGGGCCAGAACCGCGAAGACAACTACGGCCCGTTCCTGACCACTAACCGGGGCAGCGCGTCAGCAGCGACCCGCTTCTGGAGCCGCGAGCCGAGAGCCACGCCCGCGTAGGGCCCGGTCCCGGATTCCCCGAGCGGGCCGGACCGGCGCGGGGATTTTTTTGCGTTTATGCCGGGCCCCCAAGCGGCCAAAACGGTGTTTCTTTGCACCCCGGCCGCTTGGGCGGGTGTATTTTTTTTCCTTCCATTCCCTTCACCCCATGACTGCCATCAGCGAAAACCAAGTCGTCACCATCACCTACGACCTGAGCGTGACCGACGAAAACCAGGAAAAAGTATTGGTCGAATCGGCCGAGGCCGACGCGCCGATGGTGTTCATTTACGGCCAGAGCGGCCTGCCCGAGGAATTTGAGCGCCAGCTGGCCAGCAAAAAGGCCGGCGACACCTTCCAGTTCAGCCTAACGCCCGAGCAGGCCTACGGCGAGTACGACGAGCAGGCACTGGTCGAAATACCGAAGGACGTGTTCATGATCGACGGCAAGCTCGACGACGAGATGCTGCAAGTAGGCAACTTTCTACCCATGGCCGATAACGAAGGCAACCACATGCAGGCCAAAGTGATGGATATCAGCGGAACGGCGGTGAAGATGGATTTTAACCACCCCTTGGCCGGCATGGTGATGCACTTCGACGGCAAAGTAGCCGATGTGCGCCCCGCCACCGCCGAAGAGCTGGCCCACGGCCACGTCCACGGCGAAGGCGGCCACCAGCATTAGGAAGGCTTAAATTTATCAGCCAGCGCGGAGCGGGCAAAGTACGGGCGCGGGGCGCGTTCCGATCCAGCGGCCGTACTTTGCTCGCTCTGCGCTAGCCCATGCCCCCTTCTTCGCTTCCGCCACCCGCCGTCCGCGTTTCGGGCCTCACCAAGCGCTACGGATCCCGGGCCGTGGTCGACGACGTCAGCTTCACCGTAGCCGCCGGCGAAACACTGGTGCTGCTGGGCCCCAGCGGCTGCGGTAAAACCACGCTGCTCAAGCTGCTCAACCGCCTCATTGAGCCCGACGGCGGCACGGTTGAAATTAACGGCCGCGACGTGCGCCAGCAAGCGCCGGAGGCGCTGCGACGCGGCATCGGCTACGTTATCCAGCAGGTGGGGCTGCTACCGCACTACACCGTGGCCGAAAACGTGGGCGTGGTGCCGCGCCTGCTGGGCCGGCCGGCGGCCGAAACCGCCGCTCGCACCTCCGAGCTGCTGGAGCGCCTTCACCTCCCCGTGGCCCGGTTTGCCGGGATGCTGCCGGCCCAGCTCTCGGGCGGGCAGCAGCAACGCGTGGGTTTGGCGCGGGCCCTGGCTGCCGACCCGCCCATCGTGCTGATGGACGAGCCCTTCGGGGCCCTCGACCCCATCACGCGCGCGGCGGTGCGCCGCGACTTCCGCGAACTGGAGGAGCTGCGCCGCAAAACCGTGGTGCTCGTGACCCACGACGTGCAGGAAGCCTTCGAGCTGGCCGACCGAGTCATGTTGTTAGATAATGGAAAGATTCAGCAGCTGGGCCCGCCCCGCGAGTTGTTGTTAAAGCCCGCCAACGCCTTCGTGCGCCGCTTTTTCCAGGCCGAGCGCCTGGCCTTGCAGCTGCGGGTGATGACGCTGGAAGTGGTGCTGCCATTCGTGGTTTTCGAAGGAAAAGCGGCGCCGGACGATGCCCCCACCCTGCCCCGCTCGGCCAGCGTGCAGGAAGCCGTAGCGCTACTCAGCGAAACCGGCACGGACCGCCTGCGCATCGCCGGCGCGCCGCAGTCCGTGACGCTGGGGCAGGTACTGGCGGCAGTGGGGCGGGCGTTGGGTTAGCTTGCACCAGGTGGTGCTGGCCTGGCCCCAAGGCCGTTCAGCACGGCATCAGTCCCAACCGGTTGGTACGGGTTGCGGCGCCCGCGTATCAGATGACAACCATTAACCATTAAATGAAAACCCTGACCGAACTCTTTGCCTTTTGGCACGAGCAGGCCGGCAAGCTGGGCCAGCAAACTTTGCAGCACGTAGCCCTCACGGCCGCGGCGCTGCTGCTGGGCGTGGCCGTGGGCGTGCCGCTGGGCCTGTGGCTCACGCGGCGGCCGCGCTGGGCCCCGCCGGTGCTGGGCGTAGCTGGGGTGCTGCAAACCGTGCCCAGCATTGCGCTGCTGGGGTTTCTCATTCCGCTGATGGGCATCGGGGCCGCACCGGCCATCCTGGCGCTGCTGCTATACTCGCTGCTGCCCATCGTGCGCAACACGGTGGCCGGCATCCAAGGGGTGCCGACGGCCGTGGTGGAGGCCGCCAGGGGACTGGGTTTCACCGACGGGCAGTTGCTGCGGCGCGTAGAGCTGCCGCTGGCGCTGCCCGTCATCATGGCCGGCATCCGCACGGCCACGGTCATCAACGTGGGGGTGGCCACGCTGGCGGCCTACGTGGCAGCCGGCGGGCTGGGTGAATTTATTTTCGGCGGCATCGCCCTGAACAACCCGGCGATGATCTTGGCCGGGGCCATTCCAGCGGCCGGGTTGGCGCTGGCGTTCGATGCCGGACTGGGGGCCCTCGAAAAGCTTTCGGCCCGGCGGCTGCGGGCGGTGGGCGGGGCCCTGCTGCTGGCGCTGCCCTTACTGGCGGCCGGCTACTGGCTGCCGCAGGCCACCGGCCGCCTGCGGGCGGGCTTCAGCCCCGAGTTCATCGGTCGGGCCGACTGCCTGCCGGGCCTCACCAGAGCCTACGGCCTCACGCACCTGCCCAGCGTGGTGCTGGCCCCCGCACTGGTGTACGAGGCCGCCCGCAGCGCCCATGTCGACGTCATCGACGGCTACTCGACCGACGGGCGCATCCGGGCCTACGGCCTGCAAGTGCTGCGCGACGACCGCCACGCCCTGCCGCCTTACTTCGCCGCGCCGGTGGTACGCCCCGCCCTGCTCCGCGCCCACCCCGAGCTGGGAGCCGTGCTCGACCAGCTCAGCGGCCAGCTTTCCGACTCGGCTATGACCACCCTCAACTACCGGGTCGACTATTTGCACCAAGCGCCCAAGGCCGTAGCCCTGGCCTGGCTGCGCCGCCGCGGCCTCTGGAAATCGCCGCGCCCGCTGCCGCCCGGCGCGCCGGTGGTGCGCCTGGGCTCCAAGATCTTTGCTGAACAGTACATTTTGGTGGAGATGTACGCGGCCCTCATCCGCGGCAATACCGATTTAGCGGTGGCAACCAAAACCGGCCTTGGCGGCACTACCATCTGCTTTGAGGCCCTGCGCAGTGGTGAAATCGACTTGTACCCTGAGTACACCGGCACCGGCCTGCAGGTGCTGCTTCAGCCTTCGCCCGGGGCCCTCGACTCGCTGGGGGGCCGCCCAGCGGCGGTGTTCCAGTACGTACAGGCCGAGTTTCGCCGCCGCTACGGCCTGGAGTGGCGGGCCCCGCTGGGCTTCAACAACGCGTATGCGCTGCTCATGCGCCGGCGGCAGGCGCACCAGCTGGGCATCGCCTCCATCTCGGACTTGGGCGGGTATTTGCGGCGATAGCGCCGGCGCCCGTGGGGGCCCCGCCCCGCTTTACGCGCCAAATTAAAGGCTAAAAAAGAAAGGCCCCGCCGGAAAATCCGAGCGGGGCCTTTGCTTAGTTGCTGCCAGCGAGTGGCAGGCAAGTTATTTTTTCTTAGCAACCGGGGCCGCTTTTTTGGCAGCCGGAGCGGCTTTCTTGGCGGCGGGGGCCGCTTTCTTGGCGGCACCGGCTTTGGGGGCGGCGACCGGGGCATCGGCGGTGTTTTTCATGTTCTGCACTTCGGTGCGGAACTGCTGCGCCATGGTCTTCAATTCCTGCATGCCTTTGCGGACGCGGGTGCCGGCGGCAGCGTTATGCTTGTCGTAGAACTTGTCGAAATCGCCTTCCAGCGAGAGTACCAAGTCCTTAAGTTTGGCAAAATTATTCATGGAGGTTTGGGGGTTGGGATGGGAAAAAGAAACGGTCTTGAGCATTTAGCTGGCTCTAATATACAGGGATTTCAAATGCAAGCAACTTTTAATTATTTTTTTTAAACCCCTTTCATTACGCGGAAAGGCAGTTTTTCGCCCAGATAAACCCGACCCTGCACCTCAAGCCCCGCGCCTGTATCTTGTCATAGTACAAAAAAAGCGCGCCGGCTACCCTAGGGCAGCCGGCGCGCGGCAAGCACAACGGGCAAATTAAGCCAGCTGGGCGCTTTTGCTGTAAAGGCCTTTGTCGAGCTTGGTGGCCACGGTTTCGAAGGCCCGAATGGTCGCGTCCACGTCGGCCAGCGTATGCACGGCCGTGGGGATGAGGCGCAGCATAATCACGCCCTTGGGCACCACCGGATACACCACGATGGAGCAGAAAATACCGTGATTTTCGCGCAAATCGAAGGTAAGGGCCGTAGCATCAGGGATTTCGCCGTTGAGGAACACTGGTGTGACGGGCGATTCGGTAGTGCCAATGTTGAAACCTTTTTCGCGCAGCCCGCTTTGCAGGGCCCGCACCACGGTCCAGAGGTTTTCACGGTACTCGGGGTGGGTGCGAATCAACTCCAGGCGCTTCAGGGCCCCAATTACGAGGGGCATAGGCAACGATTTGGCGAAAATCTGGCTGCGCATGTTGTATCGCAAATATTCAATAACGGTTTCGGGCCCGGCCACGAACGCACCGATGCTAGCCATGCTCTTGGCGAAGGTGTAAAAAATTAGGTCCACGCCCTCGGCACAGCCCAAATGTTCGGCCGTGCCGGCCCCCGTGGACCCCAGCGTGCCGAAGCCGTGGGCGTCGTCGACGAAGAGACGGAAATCGAATTTTGCCTTCAGGGCCACGATTTCGGGCAGCTTGCCCAAGTTGCCCGACATGCCAAACATGCCCTCGGTGATGACCAGAATGCCGCCCCCGGTTTCGTCGGTGAGGCGCTTGGCGCGCTCGAGCTGCTTCTCCAAGCTGGCCATGTTGTTGTGCGTAAATACGAAGCGCTTGCCTTGGTGCAGGCGCACGCCGTCGATGATGCAGGCGTGCGACTCGGCGTCGTACACGATGGCGTCGTGGCGGCTCACCAGCGCGTCGATGATGCTCACCACGCCTTGGTAGCCGAAGTTGAGCAGCAGCGCGGCGGGCTTTTGCACGAAGTCGGCCAGTTCGTTTTCGAGCTGCTCGTGCAGGTTCGAGTTGCCGCTCATGATGCGGGCCCCCATCGGGTAGGCCATCCCGTAGTCGGTGGCCCCGTCGATGTCGGCCTGCCGCACTTCGGGGTGGTTGGCCAGGCCCAGGTAGTTGTTCAGGCTCCAGGTGAGCACTTCTTTGCCGCGAAACTGCATCCGGGGCTGGATTTCGCCTTCCAGCTTAGGAAACGTGAAATAGCCGTGGGCGTAGTGCGAGTGCGAGCCCAGCGGGCCCCGGTTGGCGGCAATGCGGTCGAAAATATTCACTGAAAGACGGGGTGTTAAATGAAAGTGATGCAGGGGAACAGCCAATGGCCGCGGAGAAAACTTCTTTTACAGGAGGCCCAATTACAAAGCTAACCCTGAGCCGCGGATGTACATAATTTGGGCGTAACAACCGGGCCGTCCCGGCGAGGTTTGCCACGGCCGCGTGCTTTGCGTCTTTCTTTGCGCACCAATTGCCCGCCACCCCGCCCACCGCATGAAAAAAATCACTAAACTGCTCGTCGCCAACCGGGGCGAAATCGCCCTCCGCGTGCTGCGCTCGGCCAAGGAAATGGGCCTTCAAACGGTCGCCATCTACTCCGAAGCCGACCGACAGGCCCTGCACGTGCGCTACGCCGACGAGGCCGTGTGCGTAGGGCCCCCACCCTCGGCCCAAAGCTATTTGCGGGGCGATAAAATCATCGAAATCTGTAAAGAACTAGGCGTCGACGCCATCCACCCCGGCTACGGGTTCCTGTCGGAAAACGCCGGTTTTGCCCGCGCCGTGCGCGATGCTGGCCTCATTTTCGTGGGGCCCTCGCCCGAGGCGATGGAGATGATGGGCGACAAGCTGTCGGCCAAGCAGGCCGTTAAAGCCTATAACATCCCGCTGGTGCCCGGCACCGACGAGGCCATCTCGGACGTGCCCGCCGCCAAGCAAATTGCGGAGGAAGTAGGCTTTCCCATCCTCATCAAAGCCTCGGCCGGCGGGGGCGGCAAAGGCATGCGCATCGTGAACAACGCCGCCGAGTTTGAGGAGCAGATGCAATTGGCCATTAACGAGGCCGTTTCGGCGTTTGGCAACGGCGCGGTGTTCATCGAGAAGTTCGTGACCGGCCCGCGCCACATTGAAATCCAGGTGCTGGGCGACGAGCACGGCAACATTGTGCACCTGTTCGAGCGCGAGTGCAGCATCCAGCGCCGCCACCAGAAGGTGATCGAGGAAGCTCCCTCATCGGTGCTCACGCCCGCGCTACGCGCCCAGATGGGCCAGGCCGCCGTGGACGTGGCCCGCGCCTGCCAGTACACCGGGGCCGGCACGGTGGAGTTTTTGCTCGACGAGCACCACAAGTTTTACTTCCTGGAAATGAACACCCGCCTCCAGGTGGAGCATCCCGTGACGGAGCAAATCACGGGCCTCGACCTGGTGAAGGAACAAATTCGGGTGGCCGAGGGCCAGCCCCTATCCTTCCGCCAGGAAGATTTGCATATCCAGGGCCATGCCCTGGAGCTGCGCGTGTACGCCGAAGACCCCCAAAACAACTTCTTGCCCGACATCGGCACGCTCACCACCTACGTGCGCCCCCAGGGCCCCGGCGTACGCGTCGACGACGGCTTCGAGCAGGGCATGGAGGTTCCGATTTACTACGACCCGATGATTGCCAAGCT
>JANPOR010000396.1:0-8537 GCA_031428075.1 Hymenobacter sp.
TGATGGTATACTGATGGAAGACGTGGCTGCTGCGCGGGTCGCGGGCCGGAATGGTAAGGCCGGGCGTGGCGGCCAGGGCCGCGTCGTAGCGAGCGGCTACGGCTTGGCGAGCGGCGGTGTTGGCGGGCAGGTGGCGCAGCTTCACGCGCAGCAGGGCGGCTTGCAGGGTATCGAGGCGCGAGTTGAGGCCGATGCGCTGGTGGTGGTATTTCTGGGTTTGGCCGTGGTTGGCGAGCTGATGCAGGAGCTCGGCGCGGACCGGGTCGCGGGTGAGCAGGGCCCCGCCGTCGCCGAGGGCCCCCAGGTTTTTCGACGGAAAGAACGACGTGGTGCCGACCGCCCCCACCGTGCCGGCGCAGGCCGTTTCGCCGCTGGCTAGTCGAAACGTGGCCCCCAGCGCTTGGGCGTTGTCCTCAATCAAAGCCACGCCGTGGCGGGCGGCTAGGGCCCCCAGCGCGTCCAAATCCGCGCATTGCCCAAATAAATGCACGGCGATGATGGCCCCGGTGCACGGCGTGAGGGCCGCCGCCACGGCGGCCGGGTCGAGGTTGAAGGTGCTGGGGAGCACGTCGGCCAGCACGGGGCGCAGACCCAGGAGGGCGGCGGCTTCTAGCGTCGCCACATAGGTAAAAGCTGGCACGATGACCTCGGCCCCAGCCGGCAAGTCCAAGCTCAGTAGGGCGAGCGTGAGGGCGTCGGTGCCGTTGGCGCAGGGCACCACGTGGGCCCCTCCCAAGTAGGCCCCCAACTCGGCGGCGAAGTGCCCCACGGCCGGGCCCTGGATGAACGCGGCTTCGGCCAGCACGTCGCGCAGGGCTTCGTCGAGGGCCGGTTGCAGGGCCGCGTGCTCGGCGGCCAAATCGAGCAGTCGGATGGGGGCGGGCGGTTGATTCAAGCGCGGAGCGGGCGGGTAAACGGGGCAGGCAAAGGTAGCCGGCCAGGGCCCTCAGGCGGCCGGGACTTGCAACAGCCACAACAGCTTCAGCGCGTCGAGCGCCGGCAGGATCGGGCGGGCCCCCAGCAGGTTGCGGCGCAGGGCCCCGGTAGCCATGTCCAAGGCCGCCCGGGCGGCCGGTGCGAGGCCGGCGCGGCGCAGCCGGCGGGCAGTTTGTACCAGCCGGGTATCGGCCCCCAGGCCGTTTTCGCGCAGCAAGCGGGCCAGATTGTGCACTGCCTGCTCCGATTTTTCCAGGAATGCAGCGGCCGTTTCGAGGCCCGCGTGCAGCACGGGATTGGCAAGGTGCAACACGGGCACGCCAGCCGCTGCCAGCTGCCAGCCCAGCTTGGTATCTTCGTGGCCGTAGCCCCGCAGACTCTCATCCAGCGGAAACCAGCTGAGCAGCTCCTTGGCCAGCAGCAGATTGTTTACCAACAATTGGTCGTAAGGCGCGGCTTGGCGTTGGGATAGCGACCGGGCTTCGCGCCGCTGGCCGTATAGCCAGCGCAGGCGGAGGGCCGGGTTAGCCGGGGGGCCCGGGGCGTAGCATACGCCCCCGGCGAGCACCGGCACTTGGCCTAGCGCGGCGGCGTAACGGGCCAAGAACTGGCCGTCGGGCAGTTGGCCGGTGTTGTCGAGCAGCAGCAGCCACTCGTGCAGGGCCCCGGCCGCCAGCCGGTTGCGCACCGCGGCGCGGCCCACGTTGCGCGGCAGCTCTTGGTAATTGACGCCCGGCAGCGCGGCCAGGGGCCGGTTCAGCGCTTTCCATTCTTCTGCCGAGCCATCGTCGAGCAGGCAGATTTCCACCGGGCCCGGCCACTGTGGGGCTTGCGCCACGAGGGCCCTAATTAATTCTGAAACCCGCCGGTTGTACACCGGGACTAAAACCGACAGGCCGGGCATTTAATCAGGTGATTGAATAGAATTATTGTTCCTCGTTCAGCTCGAAATATCAATTACGAGCAATTAATTAATTTCTTGCCGAATCCAGCAATTTCCCGTCTTTGCACGTGAGCACGCGGTGGGGATATTTTTCAATTACCTGGAAGTTGTGCGTGGCCATTAAAATAGCGGTGCCGGCGTGGTTAATTTCCGTAAAAAGCTGCATGATGCTGTCGGAAACTTCCGGGTCGAGGTTGCCGGTAGGCTCGTCGGCGAGCAGCAGCACGGGCTCATTGAGCAGGGCCCTGGCGATGACTACGCGCTGCTGCTCACCGCCCGAGAGGCGGTGCGGCATCCGGTTGGCGGCAATGCTCAGGCCCACGCGGTCCAGCACGTCGGCAACGCGCTGCTGCTTGCGGGCCCTGCCCTTCCAGCCGGTGGCGTTGAGCACGAACAGCAGGTTTTCGGCCACCGTACGGTCGGGTAGCAACTGGAAATCCTGGAATATGATGCCCAGGCGCCGGCGCAGGTATGGTACCTTGCCGGCCGGCAGCCGCGGCAGCGCGAAGCCGGCCACCGTGCCCGTGCCCACCAGCAGGGGCAGGTCGGCGTAGAGAATTTTGAGCAGCGACGATTTGCCGGCCCCGGTACGGCCAACCAAGTAGGCGAAGGCACTCTTTTCAAGCGTGAACGACACGCCCTGCAGCACCGCCCGCTCTTCCTGCATCACGGTGGCGTCGCGCAACTCAATAATGATTTCGGTCATTGGTGCGTTAGAGCGCTAGCGGGCGGAGCTTGCCAAATTCGAGTTCCGAGATGACGGCCGCCAACTCGATTTCCTTGCCTTCGAGGCCGTAGCGGTGCAAGTCTTTCAGCGGACGGTCGGCCCGGAAATAGGCAATGAGCACAAACTGCTCGTCGCGGAGCTGAATGTAATCGGGGATTTTGGCCTTGCCCTTGACTTTAATGATGTACATTTTTGAATTATAAATTTCGAATTACCAGTTATAAGTCGGTGGTATTTGTGAATCTCAACAAATCATCTATTTATAATTGGTGATTCAAAATCTATAGTAAACATCAAGCGTTGACGCGCTCGTGGTCGGCCAGGAAGGTGGCCAAGCCTTTGTCGGTGAGCGGGTGGTGGAGCAGGCCCAGGATGACGCTGAGCGGGCACGTCACCACGTCGGCCCCGATTTCGGCGCACTGGATGAGGTGGGGCACGTGACGCACGGAAGCGGCCAGCACCTGAGTTTCGTAGCCGTAGTTGCCGTAAATCTGCACGATTTGCTCGACGAGTTGGAGGCCGTCGGCGCCGATGTCGTCGAGGCGGCCCACAAAGGGCGACACGTAGGTGGCCCCCGCCTTGGCGGCCAGCAGGGCCTGGCCAGCCGAGAAAATTAAGGTGCAGTTGGTTTTAATACCTTTGTCGGCGAAGTAGCGGATGGCCTTTATGCCGTCGCGAACCATGGGCACTTTCACCACGATGTTGGGGTGCAAATCGGCTAACACTTCGCCCTCGCGCAGGATGCCGGCGTAGTCGGTGGATATCACTTCGGCCGATACGTCGCCGTCTACGAGTTCACAGATGTGGCGGTAGTGGCCAAACATGCTGTCGACGCCGCGCACACCTTCTTTGGCCATGAGCGAGGGGTTGGTGGTCACGCCGTCGAGTACGCCCAACTCCACGGCTTCGCGGATGTCGGCCAAGTTGGCGGTGTCAAGAAAAAATTTCATGCGGAGGGGGGCTTAAAAAGAGTCGGCCCCAAAGCTACTCGCTGCCTCGCCAGAAAGCGAAACGGAGCAGCGTCGGGGCCGACGGGAAAAGACAAAAAAAGCAAGCCAAAATCGCACCGCTACAACCACCTACCCTTGCTACCTTCCGGTCCTGGGGGAGTTCAGCAGGAGCTGGTCGTTCTGACTTGCCGTTGCAAAAGTAAGCAGAAAATCAGCAAAACACTAATCCATCCCCTTTTTTACGCGGGCAAGTTCATCGTTCTGACGGCCGAACTACCTTTGCCGGATGGAACGTATCGTCATTTTGGATTTTGGCTCGCAGTACACCCAGCTCATTGCCCGGCGCATCCGCGAGCTGCACGTCTTCTGCGAAATTCACCCCTACACCCACGCCCCGGACCTCGCCTTGGGCGATGGTATTCGGGGCGTGGTGCTTTCCGGCTCGCCCTGCTCGGTGCGCGACTTCGACGCCCCCAACCCCGACCTGAGCCACTTGCTGGGCCGCGTGCCGGTGCTGGGCGTGTGCTACGGGGCCCAGCTGCTGGCCCAGCAGGGCGGCGGCGAAGTGCTGCCGGCCACCATCCGCGAGTACGGCCGGGCCCGGCTCAGCAGCCTCGATGCCAGCGTGCCGCTACTGCGCGACATGCACGCCGACTCGCAGGTGTGGATGTCGCACGGCGACACCATTCAGACCTTACCGGCCGGCTACCACGTCATCGCCAGCACGCCCGAGGTAGCGGTAGCCGCGTTCCAGGCCGACGGCGGGCAGCCGACCTATGGCATCCAGTTTCACCCCGAAGTCACGCACTCGACCGAAGGCAAACAACTGATTGAGAACTTCGTTCTTGGCGTCTGCGGCTGCTCGCAGAGCTGGACACCCGAGCACTTTGTGGACTCGGCGGTGGCGGCACTGCAACACACCATCGGGCCCGACGACCAAGTGATTCTGGGCCTGTCCGGCGGCGTCGATAGTAGCGTAGCGGCGCTGCTGCTGCACCGCGCCGTGGGGCCCCGACTGCACGGCATTTTTGTAGACAACGGCCTGCTGCGGCAGGACGAGTTTGCTTCGGTGCTGAAGGCCTACGAGGGCCTGGGCCTGAACGTGACCGGCGTTGAAGCAGGCGCTGAGTTTTACGCTGCCCTGGCCGGCCTCACCGACCCTGAGCTCAAGCGCAAAGCCATCGGCCGTACGTTCATTGAAGTGTTCGACCGCGAGGCGCAGAAGGTAGAAGGGGCCCGCTGGTTGGCCCAGGGCACCATTTACCCCGACGTGATTGAGTCGGTGTCGGTGAAGGGCCCGGCCGTGACCATCAAAAGCCACCACAACGTGGGGGGCCTGCCCGACAAGATGAACCTCAAAATCGTGGAGCCGCTGCGGATGCTCTTCAAGGACGAGGTGCGCGAAGTGGGGGCCACGCTGGGCCTGCCGGGCGAAATTCTCAACCGCCACCCCTTTCCAGGGCCCGGCCTTGGCATCCGCATCCTCGGCGACATCACGCCCGAGAAGGTAGACCTGCTCCAGCGCGCCGATGGCGTGTTTATCGGCCTGCTCAAACAGCACGGCCTCTACGACAAGGTATGGCAGGCCGGGGCCATGCTCCTGCCCGTGCAGAGCGTGGGCGTGATGGGCGACGAGCGCACCTACGAGCGGGTGGTGGCCCTGCGCGCCGTAACCAGCGTAGACGGCATGACCGCCGACTGGGCGCATTTGCCTTACGAATTCCTGGCCGAAGTCAGCAACAAG
This sequence comes from Hymenobacter sp., assembly GCA_031428075.1. Classification (GTDB taxonomy): domain Bacteria; phylum Bacteroidota; class Bacteroidia; order Cytophagales; family Hymenobacteraceae; genus Hymenobacter. The sequence continues at coordinate 5,301 of JANPOR010000396.1, forward strand.
ATCATCAACCAGGTGCGCGGCATCAACCGCGTGGTCTACGACATTTCGAGCAAACCACCGGCCACGATTGAGTGGGAGTAGAAAGTAGCGCGGCCTTTGTAGTCCGCGTCGCTGAACGGCAATTGCCAGGACGAAGCGAACGACGCGGACTATAAAGGCCACGCTACAAGTGATCTAACCGGCCGCCGTCGACCCACAACTCGGCCCCTTGCACGAAGGCGGCATCGTCGGAGGCAAGGTAGGCAATGGTGGCGGCCACGTCTTCGGGCTTGCCCACGTCGCTGGGGTTGATTTTTTCGACGCCCGACTTCACGTTGGGGTTGTTCCAGAGCATGGGCGTGTCGATGGCCCCCGGCAACACCGCGTTGATGCGCAAGCCCTTGGGGCTGCCCTCGATGGCCGCCGAGCGGGTGAGCGAGCACACCGCCGCCTTGGCGGCGGCGTAAGGCGCTACCAGGGCCTCAGTTTTGATGGCATGGATGCTCGATACGTTCACCACCGCGCCGCCGGGCTTCATGTGCAAAAAAGCCTGTTTGATGAAGTAAAAAGTGCCAAGCAAATCCACGCTCAGCACCCGCAGCCAGTCGTCGCCCATCAGCTCCTCCAGGGCTTTGAACTGCATCAGGCCCGCATTGTTGACGATAACGTCGAGACGGCCAAACTTGTCGAGCGTGGCCTGCACAGTAGCTTCGACCTGGGCCTCTACGGCCACGTTGCACACGCTAAGCAGCACGTCGGGGGCCCCGGCCTGCTTCACCTCGGGTACGGCTTTGTCGAGATTATCCTGGTTAAAATCGGCCAGCACGATGCGGGCGCCTTCCGAGGCCAGCCGCTTAGCGGTAGCCAAGCCGATGCCGCTGGCCCCGCCGGTGATGATGACTACTTTATCCTGAAATCTCATGGGCTGCGGAAGGGATTAGTGAAGGCTTTGGAGTGACGCGTTGGCGGTGGTCGTCGCGGCCTTTCTTTGCGCCTTTTTGGCTTCTTCCTGTTTTTCTTTAACCCAACTCTCCTCGTTCTCACTGGGCAGTACCAGGGGCACTTGCAGGCACATACTTTGGGCGGGCAGCACCTGTTTCCACTGGCTGATGAGCTTTTTGTAGGCCTCGCCCACGGGGCGGATATTGCGGTCTAAATCGTAGAGACCCAACGGATTTACGTTACCATTATTTTCGCGCAGGGCTGAGTCCCAGTCCACTTGGTCGGTGAGCGAATACCAAGTGAAGCCGACGATGGGCACGCCGTCGTTGCGCACGCGCAACACGTTGGCCCACTGCTTCCAGAGCCAGTTCACGGCTTCGTCGCCTTTGGGGCCCTGCCAGAGATTAGTTTCGGTGTGCATCACCGGCAGGTGGTAGCGGTCGTGGTACTGGGTGGTGATGACATGGTAGCCAAAGATTTCGCCCGAAGCCGTCGTGCTGCCATCTTCGCGCACCCGGTGCTCGTTGGTCTGGTAATAGTCGTTGCCCATGATGCACTGGTGCCTGAGGTTATTCGCCAGAAAGAAATGGTACTCCTCCCGCGTCATGCCGTTGTCCATCAGGTATTCGTACATGTCGGAGTCCACGCGCCGCCCGTAGTTGAGATCCAGCGACAGGAACCGCTTGGCATTCATCAGCTCGGCGGGCTTGATGGCAGCCGGGGCAGAGGCGTGAAAATACTCCGACGACTCGCTCTGGATGAACAGCGCATCGGGCCGCACTGCCGTGATGGCGTACATGGCCAGCACATTGGCTTTCACAATGTACTTAAGGGCCGTTACGAAGGCCTGGTCCGATCGGAGCTGCTCGTTCCACCAGCCGTACAGGGCCGAAAATTCGGCGCAGATGTACATCTCGTTCACCGGCGTATAGAGCTGCACCCATGGGAAGCGTTGGGCAAATGCTCCGGCATAGTCGCCGAAAAGCTTAGGGAAATCGGGGTTCTGGAAGTTGCCCAACCAGTCGGGTACCCCGAAGTGGCACAAGTCCACGATGGGTATGATATTACGCCGAAGCAAGTCCTGAAACGTCATGTCGGCAAACGACCAGTCGTACTTATCCGGCCCCGTCCAAGTGGTATGAATGGGCGGCCCGTAACGCAAAAATTCGATCCCCAGCTCCTGCACCAAGTCGAAGTCTTTCTGCCAAAACTTGTAGTGGCCACATTTCTCCATCTCGTCCATGCGCACCTTGCCGCCTTGGATGGTGGGGTAACTATTTTCGATGCCGGTGGCGAATAGGAATTGTGGAGCAGGCATTCAGAAGAAATTGGGGTGGTGCGCGGGGGTTACTAACGGCAGAGTAAATGCCGGGGTTGTTCCAAAAGCCGAAGCCTTTTCTTCACAACTACTTCATATTCAAATTTCTGGTTCGGGAGTGCAGAGACGGAGCTTGCCCCCGCCCGCAGTTTGCGCCTCCTCAACGAGTACTTTCTCAACGAGTACCGTGCAGCGAAGAGCGGGAACCAGCCCCGCCCCTACGGCCCCGCGCTACGCCTTAAAACCCTTTGGGCAGCTCGATGCCCTTGATGGTTTTGTACAGACTCAGCGCGTTTTGGTCGGTCATGCCGGCCACGTAATCGGTGAGGAGCAGGATTTTTTCGTAAGCTGCAGCGCCGGCCTGGGGCCCCACGGAACGGAACTGGTCGGGCACCAGGTCGAGCAACTTGCGGGCGCGGTGGCCAGCGTCGGCATCGAACGTGGCGCAGAGAAACGCGTCGAGCAAGCCCCCAAGCACCTCAAAGCCGGCGGCTTCAATTTCGAGCACCGGCCGGCTGCGGTAGAACCGCTCGATGCTCAGGCGCTGCACTTCCTGCAAATCGTGCCAGCACGCCAGCTCCTTGATGAGCGGCTGGTCGTATTCGCCCCGCAAAATGGCCGGGGCGTGGCGGGCAAAGATCGTGGCCACCTCCCCCACCAGCTTGCCGATGAGGCGGGCGCGGACGTAACCCAACTCCTCGCGCCAGTCGTGCCACTGCACGCTGCCCACGCGGCCGGCCGGGTCGTTCAGCATCTTTTTAAGCAGGGGCAGGCCGGTTTCGGGCGCAATCAGGCCCAGCTTCAGGCCGTCCTCGAAGTCGATGATGCGGTAGCACAGGTCGTCGGCCGCTTCCACCAGAAAGGCCAGCGGGTGGCGGTGCGTGAACCCCAGGGCCGGGCCGCCTTTGGCCAGCAACCCCAGCTCGGCGGCCACGTGCCGGAAGCGGGCGCTTTCGGTTTGAAAATGGCCGTACTTCTTCTCGGAAGCGCCACCCAAG
>JANPOR010000397.1:0-2437 GCA_031428075.1 Hymenobacter sp.
GAAGTGCTGGGGGCCCTGTGGCAATCGGGGGCCGCGCCGCTGGCACGCGAGCTAGGCCTGCCACGTGTTTGGGAACCAGCTTAGTGGCTGATACGGAAAATGATGGGCAGCGCGCGCGCCACCCGCACGGGCCAGCCGGACTGGCGGCCGGGCGTCCACCAGGGCATGAGGCGGATGAGGCGCAGGGCCTCTTCGTCGAAACCGTTGCCGCAGCCCTTGGCCACTTCGGCGTCGGTAACGCGGCCCTGCTCGTCGACCACGAACCGCATGTAGACCGTGCCCGATAAATTGCGCCGACGGGCCTCGGCCGGGTAAATTATTTTCTGGGCCAGGTACTGGTGAAACGCCGCGTCGCCGCCGGGGAAGGCCGGCATCTCGTCGGCGTAAAAAAGCACCCCGAGCACCGGAGCCGTCGCAGAGCCGCCCCCGTCAACGACGGCCAGGGCTTTGCTGGTGGCTTGGGCGCGGCCAGTGCGGGTCAACCCAATTCCGCCGCATAAGATGATAGCGAGAGTAAATTTATTAATCATTAAATTATAGTTGTTTATTAAAAAAATCACTGCAAAACTATTGGGACGAAGTGATGGATGAGGACCCAAAGAATTATGTTATTGTTGTGTTTGTGCTGGTCAGGCGCTACGGCACGGTGCATATCTTTTCCGGAGCAAAATCAGTAAAAAGAATTCACATATTTCCCTTACCCTAGCCATGCCCAACTCCTCTGCCGCCCAGACTCCGCACCTCTCGGCGGCCCACTTGCACCAGGCCCTTGACGGGTTAGACGCGAAAATTCATACCCTACGCCAGCGCGCCCATGCCACGGCTGCCGGCTCGCCCGCCACGTACCAAGCCCACGCCGATGCCCTCGAAGCCAAGCGCGCTCGGCTGGCCGCCCAACTGGTGGGCCCCAACGAGCCGGGAGCCTGGGCCGGCATCTGGCGCGGCATCGAAGGCCTACGTGAGGACCTGCGCAACATCCTTTAGCGCCTTGGTGGCTGCATGAAAGAAGGGCCGTTTTACGTCTTTACTTACACGTTTTGAAGAATAAGTACGAATATTCAATTAATTACAACACAGTAGCAATTTTTATTCGCATTGGGCTTGGTACATAGCTTGGAAGTTTCCGTATTTTACCGATAGTCAAGGCGTTTGTGTGTGCCTGCATGTCGGCTCGAATATGGATAGAACGCTACGTACCTGCTATTTACTTCTGTTTTTATTCGCGACGACGTTGGCCGCAGTAGCCACGCCTCCCACCGTGCCCGGCCAGCTGGTGCTGAAGTTGCGGCCCGGTGCTACGCACGCCGCCCTGGCGGGGGCCCTGCAAACGCTGGGCGCGACCGACTGGCACCAGAAATTTCCGCACGCGCTACCGCTGGACCTGGAGAAACCCGGGGCCGTCGATTTGCAGGCCGTGTACCAAGTGGCCGTACCGCTTGCCCTGGAATTGGGCCACGCCCGGACTGTGCTGCTGGCCACCGGCGCGGTGGAATACGTGGAGCCTTTGTACGTGCGTGCGCCGCTGTACCAGCCCAACGACCCACGGGCCGACTCCACCCTCACCGATGTGACCCGCGGGCAGTATTACCTCAAGCAAATCAGGGCCTACAAGGCCTGGGACGTGGTGCGCGGCGACAGCTCGCTCGTCATCGGCATCGTCGACGGCGGGGTGCGCCTCACCCACGAAGACCTGCGCGGCCACGTAAAGCACAACTACGCCGATCCAATCAACGGCATCGACGACGACCACGACGGCTATGTTGACAACTTTACGGGCTGGGACCTGGCCAACAACGACAACGACGCGGGTTTCGACCAAGCCGTTGTGCACGGCACGTTGGTGGCGGGCGTGGCCGCCGCCACCCCCAACAACGGCCGCGGCATGGCCGGCGCGGGCTTCAACTGCCGGTTTATGCCCTTGAATATTTACTCCAACACCCCTGGCGGTACGTTCGCGGGCTTCGAGGCCATCGTGTACGCAGCCGACCACGGCTGCCGGGTCATCAATATGTCGTGGGGGGGCGTCGGGGGCTATTCCAGCTACGAGCAGGACGTGTGCACCTACGCCACCGTGAACCGCGATGCCGTGCTGGTGGCCGCCGCCGGCAACACCAGCGCCGACCTGCGATTCTACCCTGCGTCGTACGACCACGTTATTTCGGTGTCGGGCGTCGATAACACCGACAAAAAAAGCCCCAGCGCCACGTACTCGCGGCGCATCGACTTGGTAGCGCCCGGCCAAAACGTGCTTTCCACCTACGGCTACCTAGGAACAACGGCATCGGGGCCGCCCGACGCCGATTACATCTCCGTGATCGGCACCTCGTTTGCTTCGCCGCTGGTGGCAGCGGCGGCGATGCTGGTGCGGCAGCGGTTTCCGGCCTTTACGGCCGCCCAGGTGGCCGCCCAGCTGCGTCAGACCGCCGACCCCATTGAT
>JANPOR010000398.1:0-2754 GCA_031428075.1 Hymenobacter sp.
GCCCCTCACACCGCCGCCCAACCCCTTGCGCTACGGCCCGGCCAACGCTCAAGCCCCGGAAGCCACCGCGCTGGGCCAGGTCATTAGCCCGTCCACCCTGGAGGTGGTGCGGGAAGCCGACGCCTCCATGTCGGCCGAGGACTGGACATACGCGCCCCTGACCGAGTCCTCCGCCGGGCCGCCGGCAGCTAACCCACATTGATTGATTATACAGCTAATCCGCCCCACCATGACCCCTTCCCTTGTAGTACTAACTGATTTTTACGCCATTACCAATCGCGCGCTTTCTTATGCGGCGGGACTGGCCGTGCCGCTGCGGGCCCACCTACTGCTGCTGCACGCCCGCCACGATGCTTTGCTGGCCCCTGATGTGTATGGCGAAAGCTACCATACCGCTCGGGGAGAGCGTAAAACGCTCTTCGCCCTGCAAGAGTTGGCTGGCAAGCAGCCGGTGCCCACCGAAGTCGACATTTCGGAGGACGCCCTGCCCACGGCCATCCACGAAGCCGTGCAGCACCGCCACCCGCTGCTACTGGTGCTTGGCCGCCCCGACCCGGTGGTGACGCCCACCGACCTAGTGACCGACACGGCCCTGCGCCTGCTGCGCGACGTGCCCTACCCGCTGCTGCTGGTGCCCAGCCCCGGCTGGGATGCTTTTCCGCCCCGCCGCTTGCTGCTGGTGATCGATGGGCAATCCTTCAGCCTGCGCCCCAATCAGGACCTGCTGCGCCGCTTACTCGCCGCCACCCAGGGGACCCTGGACGTGGTGCACGTCGTCGGCGAAAGCGAAACCATGCCCGGCCCGGAATCCCTGCTGGGCACCGTGCGCGAAAACGACCTGGTGGATGCCCTCCCCGACACCTGCCTGCACCAAGTTTACCAGCGCACGGTGCACGCCGGCGTGCTTGAAGAAGCCGCCCGGCTGAGTGCCGACCTGCTGGTCATCGTGGCCCGGCCCCACAGTTGGTTGGGCGGCCTGTTCCACGCCAGCGTCACGGCCCGGCTGCTGCGCGAAAGCCCCATTCCCATGCTGCTGCTGCCGGCCGAGGCGTAGCCGGCCGGGGTTCTATCAACTGCTTTCGATTTCAACCAACCGCTCGTCTTTCCCCATGAACAATTCCATCCTGGTGCTCGCCAACTTTGCCGATGCCGCCGAAGCTACCGCCCGCTACGCTACCGCGCTGGGTGCTCCGCTGCACCTGAGGCTGGCCATGCTGCACCTCGACGTGTATCCCGTGATGCTGGAGCCGGAGCTGGTGGCTGCATCCGCCGAGCAAACCCAGCGCAACGAGGCCGGAACGATGGTCGGCCTGCACGCCCTGGCCCGCCGTCTGCCGGGACATCCCGATGTGCTGGAAGTGACCGGCTTCATGGCCGACGCGGTAGCCAAGGCCGTGCACCAGCAACAGGCCCTGCTCCTGGCCCTGGGCCTGAGCCACGAGCAGGGCCTGCTGGACCGCTTCTTGCTCGACCAAGTGCTGCCCGTGCTGCGCGCCACCCACCGCCCGCTGCTGCTGGTGCCCCGCGACGCCCCGTGCGTCGGTCCGCCCCGGCGCGTGTTGGTGGCGGTCGATGGCGAACCCTTCACCCCCAATGCCGCGAGCCGGGCGCTGGCCCCGTTGTTGGCCGCCTGGGGATGCACCTTCACCGTGGTCCAGGTACATCCCCAGGGCGGCCCCCCTAGTAGGCTGGCCCTGGCCGATGTGCGCGCCAGTGGCTTGGTGCCAGCGGCCACCCCCTTAGCGCATTACAAAGCAGCCGATACGCCCGCTGCCCCCGGCGTGCTGCAAGCCGTGGCCGATACTCAGGCCGATTTGCTCGTGCTCATTGCCCGGCCGCGCAGCTTTTGGAGTGACCTGTTTCACCGCAGCGTCACGGCCGCAGTGCTGCGCCACTGCGCCGTACCCGTGCTGCTGCTGCCGGCTGAACCGCTGGATTGAGGCTGACCCACCGTGCCAGCCTCCCGGCCACCGACCGCAAAGCGGTGGCCGGGAGGCTGGCTGGTCAACTCCCTCGGGTTTAGTTGCTCGTCTCGTCCTGTGGCTGGAGGGCGGGGCCACTGGTGTGGTCATCGCCGAGCTTCTGGTCGTGCATCCGGATGCCCGCGCCCAACTCGTAGCTGCCTTCTTCGGTGAAGCCGGGACCCTGAGCCTGTTCGCCAACGGTAGTGTGGTTGTTGCCGCCCTGGGGCTCGGTTTCCGAGCCGGCGATGTGCAGGTTCTGGAGCTGGTCTTTCTGGTTGTTGCGCTGGGTATAGGCGTTGGCACCTACGTTGCGGTGGGCGGAGGCATCGTCGCTCAGCTTGCCGTTGCTTTCTTCCCGCTGGTAGTCGCGCTCCTTAGCCAACTGCTCGTTGTAACCAGCGGGAATGACGGTCACCTGGTTTTGGTTGGGCAAGTCAAGTTTTTTTTCCTCGGGCTGGTCCCGGGTATCATCTTCTTCGAAAATATCGTCGCTCAGTATCATATCGGGGAGAAAGTTATTTGTTTTAATTTGTTAATAATGAAATATTTCATCGTGCAATCCGGTGCATCTCAGGTTTGGTCTGTGCGGCCGCAGGCCCTACTTTCTAGCGCGGCCTCGGGGACTAAAATGAGTGCTGCCAGCGCGGTAGCCTTCAGGAGTCCAAACGCATTTTTAGTTATGTCAAAGGGGGCTGGTTTGGCGTGATTTTGAAATTTGCCATAGCCGGGACGTTGTAAGTCGGGGCCTTGAGTGACTCGGCGGTCCCGGCCCGGACTCGCAACGTCCCGG
>JANPOR010000399.1:0-3762 GCA_031428075.1 Hymenobacter sp.
GCCAAACAAGTGCGGGAGTTGGAAACCAGGACTGAGGACTACGCCAATAACCACCGCCCCTACCGCTACGTGAACCGCTACATGGCCGGCCACAAGGTGGGCGCGGCGATATACCTCACCATTTTTCAACACTGCGAAAACGCCGTACGCGAGCGGTACGGGTACAAGCTCTTCGATGCCGACGTGTATTATTCCGAAATTAATGACCCGGAACGACTGTTTAACCAGTACATTGGCGATGCCGTGCGGGTCCAGCTACCTGCCCTGGCCAGTACCGTGCCGCCGCCCGATGCCGCCTTAGAGCAGGCCCTCAACAAAGCGGACCCAACCCGCTGGCGGCTTCGCTTCGCCCAGCTGTTGACCCTACTCCCGGCCAACCCCGCCGCCTTCGTAGCGGGCATGGAGGCCCTGGGTGAGGCCAACGCCCTCAACGCTACCCAGGAAACCATCTACCAGGAAGCGGCCCGGCAGCTCGGGGCGCTCGACCGCGCGGCCACCGTGCGCTTCTACCTGCACTACCTCCACTATGGCGCGCGACGCTACCCCTTCCGGCCCAAGCCCTTTCTCAAGCGCACGCAAAAAGCCCTGTTTACACTACCGGAACACCTGGCCCGCTTCGAGGCCCTGAGTGAGGAACTGCTGCGCAAGCGCGACTTACTGGCCGCCCTGGCCGTCGTCCCCGACATTTGGTTTCAGGAGCGCCGGAAAATTGAGCTGGACCACGGGGCCGTGCAGGCCGCCCGCGCCCGACACGCCGGCACTGTGGCGCTGCTGAACGAGTACCTGCAAGACGCACCCGAGCCCACCAGCGCCGCCAAGCCCGCCCCCACGCCACCCAACCCGGCCCAAGCGCTCGCGACCAAAGCCGCCCCCGCCGCCCGCAAAGTCCCGAAAGCATCCCAAGCGGCGGCCGGCGCTGCTCCCCCGGCTGCGCCGGCCGCCGCTACCTTTGCCCCAGCCCTGGCCCTGACGGCCCCGCAACAGGCGCTGCTGCACCTCTTCGCTGCACAAAACCTCACCCTGCCGCAAACCGCCGTCGAATCCTTCGCCAAAGCGCACGGCGCGTTACGCAACCAACTCATCGATGGCCTCAACGAGCGTTGCTACGACGTGCTTGATGACGTGCTCATTGAGGAATCCGGCGACGACTACACCATTTACGAAGCGTACTACCAACGACTTGTTGCCCCCTCATGCTAGATAATATTAAACCCAAGGAAGCCACGGCCATCATCAACTCGCTGCTGGGCGGCGTGGTGCCCAAGCTGGGCGTGCAGCACATCACGGTGGGCCGCTCGCCCGAAATCGCGGCCTTCCTAAGCTCGCTGGATGAGGTGAAGAATGGCCACAGCATGGTCAAATTCTGGATTGGTGATTTCGGCTCGGGCAAGTCGTTCATGCTGCACCTATTGAATACGGTAGCCCTGAAGCAGAAATTCGTAGTGGCCAACGCCGACTTTACGCCCGATAACCGCCTCTACGCCAACGACGGCAAGGCCGTGGCCCTGTACTCGGCCATTATGGACAACATCGCCATTCAGACCAAGCCCGAGGGCGGGGCACTGGCCACGCTGCTCGAAAAGTGGATTGAGCAGGTGCTCACCCGCACCGCCGGGGCCCACGGTATTCCCCTGTCCGACATCCGCGACAAGAAGCATTTGCCGCGCGTGCAGGCCGCCATCATGAGCACTATTCAGGAGCTGACCGACGTGGGCGGCTTCGATTTCGGCACCGTAGTGATGAAGTATTACGAAGGCTACATTACGGATAATGACCTGCTGCGCCGCCACGCGCTCAAGTGGCTCAAGGGCGAGTACCGCACCAAAACCGAAGCTCGCCAGGACCTGGGCGTGCGCGAGGTCATCACCGATGTCAATTACTACGACATGCTCAAGAACTTCGGCCGGCTGTTCGTGAGCATGGGCTACAGCGGGTTCATGATTAACCTCGACGAGGCCATCAACCTCTACAAAATATCGACCGCGCCGATGCGGGAGAAGAACTACGAGAAGATTCTGACCATCTACAACGACTGCTTTCAGGGCAAGGTCAGCCACCTGTTCATCAACTTCGCCGGCACCCGCGAGGTGCTGGAGAACGAGCGGCGCGGCCTCTTCAGCTACCAGGCCCTGAAATCGCGCCTTGAAATCAACAAATTCGAAACCAGCGAAATCCGCGATTTCGCGCAGCCCGTGGTGCGCCTGCTGCCCCTCACGCACGACGAGGTATTCGTGCTGCTCCAGAAGCTCAAGGAAATCTTCGATTTCAACTACCAAACCGCGCTCGACGTGTCGGATGCCGATATTCAGGCCTTCATGGAGGAGCTATTCAACAAGCCCGGCGCGAACGAATTCCTCACGCCCCGCGAGGTGATTCGCGACTTCCTGAACATCCTGAGCCTGCTGCGCCAGAACCCCGGTTTGAACAAGCAAAAGCTGTTTGGCGACATTCAGATTCGCGATGAGCGGCCCAACGAATCGGCCGTGGATGCGCTGGTGGACGGGATTGACGTGCTGTAGAGTAGAGTAACGAAACTAAAAGAACGGTCATGCAGAGCGCAGCGAAGCCTCTGGCTCGTTTTGTTATAACGTTTTTTTTTGTGCTCCGCGTTAGTGGCTTCGATACGATCTGCATGACGGCCTGGATTTGGCTGTTCCCACTTCCCCATGTCTTTCGACCTTCTCGCCGAGCCCATCCGCCGCTACGTACGCGACCAACGCTGGGAGCAGCTGCGGCCCATTCAGGCGGCCGCCATTCAGCACATTCTGGCTAGTGATGATAATTTCATCCTGGCCTCGCGCACGGCCTCGGGCAAGACGGAGGCGGCGTTTCTGCCCATTCTCTCGAAGGTTGATTTCCGGCAGCCGGGCGTGCAGGTACTCTACATCTCGCCGCTTATCGCCCTGATTAACGACCAGTTCAACCGCGTCGAGGAGCTGTGCAAATACCTCGATGTGAAGGTGACCAAGTGGCACGGTGAGGCCAGCCGCGCCGCCAAGCAGCAGCTGGTGCGGCAACCCGAAGGCATCGTACTCATCACGCCGGAGTCGATAGAAGCCATGTTCGTGAATGCCCCCTACAGCGTGAAAGCGCTGTTTGCGAACCTGCGCTACGTGGTGATTGATGAAATTCACTCCTTCCTGGGTACCGACCGGGGCGTACAGCTCATGTCGCTGCTGGCGCGGCTGCGGGCCGTGAGCCAGACGCGGTTTGCGGTGGTGGGGCTCTCCGCCACCATCGGCGACTATGCCGAGGCCAAGCACTTCACCGGCGAGCCGGGCCGCACCAAAGTGCTGCTCGACAAGGCCGCCAAGGACATGCTCACGGAGTTTCGCTACTTCGCCGCCGATGGCCCCGACCTGCCGCTGGCCCTGCTTAAAGACCTGTATAAGCAAACCAGCACCAGCAAGGCCCTCATCTTCCCCAACAGCCGGGGCCTGGCCGAAGTGGTGGCCGTGAAGCTGCGCCAGATTGCCGAGCGCGTGGGCGGCCACACCAACTACTTTTCGCACCACTCGTCGGTGGACAAGGAGGTGCGCGAGTACGTGGAGCACTTCGCCAAAAACAACCAGCGCCAGCCGTTCTGCATCGCCTGCACGTCCACGCTGGAACTGGGCATCGATATTGGCTCCGTCGATAAGGTGGTGCAGGTGGATGCGGCGCAGTCCATTGCCTCACTCATTCAGCGGGTGGGGCGCAGTGGCCGGCGCGACGGCGCCCCCAGCCAGCTACTGCTCTACGCCACCAGCCCGTGGAGCCTGG
>JANPOR010000400.1:0-24875 GCA_031428075.1 Hymenobacter sp.
CGGCATCAGCGCGCCCGAGCTGGGTTACGACGACTACGCGGGCCTCGACGCCAAGGGCAAAATTGTGGTGCTGACGCGCCAGCCGCTGCGGCAATTCGGCGACAACGAGCAGCAGTACTTCGGCGACGTGCGCACGAAGCTTGAAACCGCAGCCCGCCACGGCGCCGTGGGCGTGCTGCTGGCCGACAACAAGGCGGGAAGCCCGCCGCCCCAGGCCCCCAAGGGCGTGGTGAGTGCGCTGGGCCCCGACGCCAAAGTGGCCGTGTCGCGCACCTACGCCCCGGGCCCCGCGCAGCTGGTGGGCTCGCTCAGCGCGGCGGCGTTGCAAACGCTGTTTGCCAGCGCGGCCGCCGATACCACGCAGACGCTGGCCGCGCTGCGCAGCGGCAAACCGGCCTCGCAGGCACTGCTGGGCCGCCTGAGCGCTGCCTACCGCAGCCGTTACCAAGACGTGGATAGCTACAACGTGGTGGGCAAAATCGAGGGCTCGGACGCCAAGCTGAGAAACGAGTACGTGGTGCACAGCGCCCACCTCGACCACTTGGGCGTGGGGCCCGCCGTCAACGGAGACTCGATTTATAACGGGGCCCACGACAACGCTACCGGCGTGGCCTCGGTGCTGGAAATTGCCCGGGCGTACGGGCGGCTCAAGGAAAAGCCCCGGCGCTCTGTGCTGTTCGTGCTGGTGACGGGCGAGGAAATGGGCCTGCTGGGCTCGTCGTACTTTGCCAAATTCCCCACGGTGCCCAAGGCTGCGCTGGTGGCCGACGTGAACACGGACATGCCCACCATCATCGCGCCGCTGCTGGCGGTAGTGCCGCTGGGGGCCCTGCACTCGTCGCTGCTGCAACCGGTGGAAGCGGCGGCCGTTTACCTAGGCTTGGCCGTGGAACCCGACCCCGAGCCGGCGCAGCACCGCTTTATTCGCAGCGACCAGTATAGCTTTGTGATACAAGGCGTTCCGGCACTGCACATCAAGTACGGCAACAAGACGGGCGACGGCAAAAACAACCTCAGCGAGCAGGTGCAAAAGTGGCGCGCTTTGACTTACCACAAGCCCCAGGACGGCCTCGGCGGCACCTTCGACTGGGATGCTGGCCGTAAGTACGCGCAGCTCAATTTCCTCATTGGCTACCAAGTGGCCCAGGCCACGGCCCGCCCGAACTGGAACAAGGGCGACTTTTTCGGGACCCGGTTTGGGAAGTAGCTTGCCCGTGGCTTGCCGCGGGCTGCACCTTGATTTCAGAACCGAAAACGGTGTCATGAAAAAGTATATACCGGGGCCGCTGCCGACAAGCTGCCACAAGGCGTCGCGCTGATACTTGAACCCAAGGCGTCAAATTGAGGAGGGATGAAATAGCTGGTACCCGTTGGTGCGCACTATGGCCATTGAATCTTCCAGTAAGCCGGTTAAGGGTGCTGCCGCTTTTTTTCTGGTAGGAAGGGCAGGCATGGAGATCGTCGTCGGTGTCTACGTACAGGAACCGGTCGGCGGCCCCGCTGCAGCCGAGGCGCCGCTGGTAGTAGCCGTAGTACGTGACCACGGGCCAGTCGTGGTAGGCCGGGGCGAAGTTGAGTGTTTCATAAAAATTGTCTAGTACCACCAGTTGCGACTCGCTCAGGGCCACGTCTTGGGCCGCGTAGTGCCCGCCGGCCCGCGACTCCAGCAGCTGGATGAACGCTACACAACATGCCGCAGGCGGAGAGGTGGGTGCCAGGGACGTGCTGAGAAAGGGCCCGTCGTAGTGCAACGCCGGGGCTTCGCGGGTGTATGCAGGGGCAGTTTTCCTCTCCACACTAACCCCTGACTGCATGCAACGTCTGCTATTCCTCGCCTTACTGCTGCTGCATACCGCCACGGCTTGGGCCCTCAAGCCGCTGCCGAATTGGTGGGTCAAGCCCAACACGCTGGGCCTGCAGTACCAAGCCCTGGCCCTGACCACGCCCGACCACGTCCGGCTAGCTTCGTGGCTGATCGAGCCCGCGGCTGGGGCCCCGTCCAGCGCACCACGATGGTGGTGGCCAGCGGCGACTGGGGCAACATGTCGTACCAACTGTTTCAGGCGCAGGCCCTGGCCACCGCCGGCTACCGCGTGCTGCTGTTCGATTACCGGGGCTACGGCCACAGCGGGGCCTTTGCCATCGACGAGCGTCGGCTGTACTACGAAGAGTTTGCCACCGACTTGCGCACGGCCTTGGCCGAGGCCCGGCGGCGCAGCCCGCGCCAGCGCGTGGGCATCCTGACCTTTTCGATGGGCACCCTACTAGGGGCCGAAGTGGCCTCGAAAACCCGCTGCGATTTCCTGATTACCGACGGCTATTTCGGGCACCCCGCGGCCATCGCGGCCTACTAGCTGGCCGCTTTCCATAAAACGGTGACGCTGCCCGCCGGGGCCGCCACCTACAACCCCGTGGCGCCCAAAGTCAATTGCCCTTGGCTGTTCATTGCCGGCACGGAAGACCGCAAAACCCCTATGGCCGATTCGGCGGCGGCGGTGCGGGCGGCCCGGCCCCGGCAGCGCAGGCAGTTGCTGGCCGTGAAGTGCGACCACTTGGGCGCCATGGAAGTGCTAACGGAAAATGCGTACGGCGACGCCTACGTTAGGGCCCTGGGCCAGTTCCTGGCGGGCGAGCTAGCGGCGGGAAAGAGCTGACCGCACTGCTTTCTCCCATGTGATGGTTGACATGAACACGGGGTGTCCGGCATTCCTTGGTGCGGGTACGCCAGCATTTGTCTGGCTGTGGCGTTGGCTTATGGCCGTATTCGGGTGCCTTCGGTAAAAAATATGCGTGGGCCTCGCAATCCGTCCGGCGCTACACCATCCCAAGGTGGTTCCACGCGTTGGTGTGGTTTCTGCCAGCGGGCGCCAGCTTAATCAAGCAGCTCACAGGGGCGAGCAGGGAAGCGCAGTTGCCAGCACCGTGGTGGTGGCAGCGCTCGCTTGCTATGTGACCTACTTAGTGCAGTTCTCAGGTTCGTGTACACGGCGCGGCTGGGGAAGCCCACGAGACTCCTGCGGGGCGGACCCATCTCCAAGAGAGGAGAGCCAGACGAGTAGTACACCAACTTGAGAACCGCTGTAAGTGTGCTGCTCATCGAAAAGGAAAAGCCGCGTTGATTCAACACAACGCCACTGCCACGCTAATTGGCCCGGCCGTTGTCCACTATTTTCTGCATTTGTGCTTGCACAGCCGGCGGTAGCGCGCTCAGCAAGTCGAGTCCCGAGGCGGCCTCGATTTTGTCGACCGAAGTTAAATACTGTTTCCAGTCGGAGTTCAAACCGTTGTCGTTGGGCGTGTCCACGGCGAGGATGCGGGCCTGGCCAGCGGCGATACGCTGGAGGTCGTTGTCGCCTTCGGACAGGATAACTACTACTTTCCAGATGTGGGCGGGCACCGTCACATGGCCCTGGTCGAGGATTTGAGCGAAGCCGTTTTTGCCGGTGCCGCCGCGGCCGTAGCTGCCCATGATGACGTAGGCTTCGAGGCCGCGCTGCACCTGGGCGCGGGTGTATTCTTCGAGGTGGGCCCAGGTTTGCTGGTTGTTTTGGGGGGCCTGGGGCACCATGTTGCTCATCAGAAACGTGGCCGAGTTGTCGTCGAGGGTGGCAGTACGATCGCCGCTGGGGCAGTTGTGGCCCTTGTCGAAGCCCGAGCCGCTGTAGCTCTGGGGCGACACCTGGTAGAACTGGCGGGGCAGGGCCGGGTCGGGGCGGAAATCGTTCTGGCGGGGCGATCGGCCCAAATCGCCCCGGCCCACGTGCCAGCTTGTCCAGACCGGAATGCCGCGCTGTGCGTTGTAGCCGCTCGTGAACTGCGGGCGCACCAGCAGGTAGTTGGTGGTGTTGGCGGGGTCGGATGTAGCCCCGCTAGGGTTGCCGAGCAGTAGGTTAGCACCAGGGTCGGTGGGCGGTACGGGGCCCTGAACCGATACAGGGCCCCGGGTCGGGGCTGGGGGCGCACCAGCTACGGGCCCGGTGGGGGCCCCGGAGCCCCTGGCCGGGCCCGTGGCGGTGGTTAGCACCACATCATCGAAGTTAAGGCGGGTTTTGGGGCCGCTCGTTTTGCGAATCTCTAGGCGCAGCGGCTCGGTAGCTGCCTCAGCGAAGGTGTGGACCCGTAGCTCGGGCCCGCTGGTGGTAATGGCCGCGCCGGCCTGCTGCCAGCTGCGGCCGCCGTCGTGGCTCAGCCACAGCTCCCAGGTGCTGGGGCCGTCGGTGCCGTAGGCCGCCGCGCTGACGGTAATCTGGCGCACGCCGGGCGCAGCATCGAACCGCATCGTAAGGCGGCCTAGCCCGCGCAGCCGAGCGGCGTGCTGGCCGTCTCTATGGTCTTGCGCGGTGCTGCCAATAAGGCCGTCTTGGAAGTGCCAGGGGCCCGTAGCCAGAGCCTCGTCGGCCTCGGCATAGGCCCCCTTGGTGCCGGTTTCGAAGGTTTCGGGAAAAGCTGCTGTGGGAGATTGGCGCGTGACAGCCGCCGTGCGGTGGTCGGACGACTGGGAGCAGGCCAGCAGGGCCAAGGCACCGAGAAGGAGTGGGGAGGCTTGCATGAGGGCGAAAGTAGCCGCTGCCGCCGGAAGAAACGCAAAAAGGCCCGCGGCGCAGCTGCGGGCCTTTTTCAATTGTGCATGAGAGCAGTTTTGCCGTCCGGATACTTGGCGCTGGGGGTGGGGCTGGCCCCCGCCCGCTTGTTGCGCCACTCTCGACCGGATCGTTCAACGACGGGCGGATACCAGCCCCGCCCCTACATTCGGCCCATGAAACACCGCTACCTCGCGCTGCCCTTGCTGGCGGCCACCCTGCCCGCCTGCCATCCGGCCGATAAATCTAGCGCCACGGCCCAGCCCACCGCCGACGCCCGCTTTGAAAGCTTCAAATCCCGCTTCATCGCCAATTTGTGGCTTGAAGACCCCGGGTTTGCCTCGTCGCAGGGCTACCACAAGTACGACTCGCTGCTGGTCATTCCCGACTCGATGCAGCGCCGGCGGGCGGCTGTGTTCGGCGAAAAAAACTTGAAAACCCTGGCTACGTTTCCGCTCGACAGCCTGGCCCCCAGCAACCAAATCGACCACCGCCTGCTGGCCAACTACCTCCGCGCCAGTCGCTGGCAGGACGACACGCTGCGGAGCTGGCAGTGGAACCCGGCGGCTTACAACCTGGGGGCCGGCATTGGCGACTTGCTCAACGGCCGCCATTACCGGCTCGACCGCCGCCTGCGCAACATTTCCGACCAGCTCAACCACGCCACCGAGTACTACCGCGCCGCCAAAAACAACCTGCGCCGGCCCACCCAGGAGCATACCCTGCTGGCCATCAAACAGAACGAAGGCGGCCTGGCCGTGCTGGGTGCGGCCCTGGCTGACTCGGTGCGCCGCTCGAGCCTGAGCGCCCGCGAGAAAAAACAGCTCACCGACCGCATCGCTACCGCCCGCCTGGCCATCGGCAGCTACGTTGGCTTCCTGAAAACGGACGTGCTGGGGGCCCACAAGTTCCGTTCCTTTCGCATCGGCAAGGCGCTGTTCGATCGCAAGTTTGCCTACGACATCCAGTCGCGCTTCGGGGCCGACGAAGTGTATCGGCAGGCGCAAAAGCACAAGGCCGAGCTGCTGCACGACATGGGCCGCCGCGCCGCCCGGCTCTTTCCTAAGTACCTGCTTGGCCAGCCCGCGCCCACCGATACGCTTCAGCTCATCCGGTCCGTTATCAACCAGCTTACCCTAAAACACGCCCCGCGTGACGGCTTCGTGGACGCCGTGAAGCGTCAGATTCCGACGCTGGTGGCTTTTGTCAACGACCACAAGCTCCTCACGCAGGACCCCAGCAAGCCGCTGGTGGTGCGCGAAACCCCGCTGTACATGCGCGGTAGTGGGGCCGGGGCCAGCGTGTCGGCCCCGGGGCCCTACGATAAGGGCGCCAATACCTACTATAACGTGGAGCCGCTGCCCAGCACGTGGACGACGGCCCAGGCCGAGAGCTACCTGCGCGAGTACAATGATTATACTTTGCAGGTTCTCAACATCCACGAGGCCATCCCCGGCCACTACACGCAGCTGGTGTACGCCAACCGCTCGCCTTCGCTGGTGAAGAGCATTTTCGGCAACGGGGCCATGGTCGAGGGCTGGGCCGTGTACGCCGAGCGCATGATGCTGGAGCAAGGATACGGCCAGAACACCGACGAGATGTGGCTGCTCTGGGACAAGTGGAACCTGCGTGTAACGCTCAACACCATTCTCGACCACGCCGTACAGGTCGATAACATCACCGAAAAGGACGCCGTGGCCCTGCTCGAGCGCGAAGGCTTCCAGGAAAAGGCCGAGGCCGAGGGCAAGTGGCTGCGCGCCACCCTGAGCCAGGTGCAGCTCAGTAGCTATTTCTCCGGCTACACCGAAATTTATGCCCTGCGCGACGAGCTGAAACGTAAAGAAGGCAATAAGTTTGATCTCAAGGTCTTTCACGAGCAGTTCCTGAGCTACGGCAGCGCCCCGGTGAAGTACATCCGTGAACTAATGCTGAGCAAATAAGGTATGGGGGCTGCGCGTGATTTATGCAGCTTGCCACACTTTTAATCCGCTGTTACAGATGGAGACGCTTATTACGACCGAATCCACCCGCCAGACCGTGCAGGAAGTCAACGACGAGGGGCTGCGCCATCTCATCCACGACCGCCCCAAGGTATTCGCCAAGTTCACGTCGGATAACTGTCCCGCGTGCGAGGCCCTGGCGGCCCCGTTTATCGGCTATGCCAGTGATGGCGCCTACCAGTCCATCGTGTTTTTGCGGCTCGACTCCGACGAGAATCCGGTGCCCAAGCAGATGATGGCCGAGCGGGTGGCTCCGTTTTTCGTGAGCTACTGCCAGGGCCGCCTGCTGGAATGCGACGCCCTGACAATGGAAGCCGACATGCGCGCCCAACTCGACCGCCTGCGCGATTTTGTGCCCCCAGCGGCGTAATCCGGTTGCCACTGGGTTACCAAAAGATATTTGATCGCCACGTTCATCTGGCGTCCGCGCAGCCGAAGCATCTCTATTGCGGCAGTAAATAATTCAAGTTGCGGATTAGCCGCCGCGCGGCGGTACCGCACCCCGAACGGCCGTGCCACCGCTACGCAGTTCGGGCGCTTGGCGCTGTTTTTCTATATACATGCCACCGCTACGTGGTTAATCAGCAACTTGGGTTAATCAATTAGTCAGCAGGAGAGATGCTCCGGCTGCGCGGATGCCAGATGAGCGTGACGCGCAAATTGTCTTTTAGGGCCCTGGCCGCAGCGGGTCCCCAGGCCGGGCTACTCCACCTTGGCTTGGGGCGGGGCCGTTTCCCGGCCTATCCACACCGATTTCTGGTTCACAAACTCGCGGATGCCCAGGCGCGACAGCTCGCGGCCGTAGCCCGACTTTTTGACGCCCCCGAAGGGTAGCTCGGGCATCGACTTCACCATACTGTTGACAAACACGGCTCCGCTCTCGATTTGGCGGGCCAGGGCCTCGCCCTTTTTCAGGTCGCGCGTCCAGACGGAGGCCCCCAGGCCGAAGCGCGAGTCGTTGGCCAAGCGCACGGCGTCGGCAGCGTCTTTGGCTTCGAGCACCAGGGCCACGGGCCCAAAAAACTCTTCGTGGTAGGCGCGCTGGCCGGGCTTCACGTGGGTGAGAATAGCAGGCCGAAAAAGCGCCGTTCCGGGCCGCTCCTGGCCGCCCGTCAGGGAGAGGCGGGCGCCCTGGGCCACCGAGTCGGCCACTTGCTGGGCCAGCTCGTCGGCAAGGTCGGGGCGGGCCAGGGGGCCGTACTGGGTGGCCTCGTCGAGGGGGTCGCCGGTGCGCAGGGCCAGTAAATGGGTTTTGAGCCGGCTGACGAACTCTTTCAGCACCGGCTTCTCCACGATGAAACGCTTGGCAGCGATGCAGCTCTGGCCAGCATTAACCATGCGGGCCTGGGCGGCGGTCTTGGCGGCCAGGGTCAGGTCGGCGTCGGCTAGCACGATGAATGGGTCAGAGCCGCCTAGCTCGAGTAAGGTTTTCTTGATGTAGTGGCCGGCGGTTGCCGCCACGGCGGCTCCGGCCGGCTCGGAGCCGGTGAGCGTCACGGCTCGCACCCGGTCGTCAGCAATGAGCGGCTCAATCAAATCCGACCCGATCAGCAAGGTGCGGAAGCAAGCCGGCGGCAAGCCGGCGTCGTGGAAGATTTTTTCCAGTGCCAGCGCGCACTGTGGTACGTTGGAGGCGTGCTTGAGCAGGCCTACGTTGCCGGCCATTAGGGCGGGGGCGGCGAAGCGTACCACTTGCCAGAAGGGAAAGTTCCAGGGCATTACGGCCAGTACCACGCCCAGCGGCTGGCAGCTCACGAAGCTGCGTCCCGCATCGGTGGCAATGATTTCGTCGGCCAGAAATTCCTCGGCGGGGTCGGCATAGTAGTCGCAGGTAGCTGCGCATTTCAGGGCCTCGGCACGGCCGTCGGTCACAGGCTTGCCCATCTCCAGGGCCATGAGGCGGGCCAGGTCGTGCTGGCGCTCGCGCAGCAGGGCCCCGGCGCGGCGCAGCACGCCGGCGCGGTGGGCAAACGTAGTGGCGGGCCAGCTAGCGGCCGCGCGGTGGGCCTGGCCGAGGATGCGTTCGGTTTTGGCCCATGAAAAGGGACGGAACCGGCGCAGTACGCGGCCAGTGTAGGGGTTGTAGGACTCGATGGGCATGGCGGTAAGGCAATTGGTGGCGCCCCGCAACGGGCCGGGCTGGTATCCGTTAGAACCTTATTTGCGTCGCTGAGGTTGCCTGCGGCTTGGCAGCCGTCCGGTTTAGGTCCAAGCCTTACTTTCGCGTACATTACAAAAGGCCCGCTTTGCCGCAGGGGCCTCTTTTCTTTCACTGCCCGTGTCTGACGCCCTATCAATTTCCCTGCCCACCGCTTCGGAAGAAGACCTCGTGCAACGGCTTCGCGCCCGCGATGAATCAGCCCTGACGCTGTTTTACGACCGGTACGCCTCGGCCCTGTTCGGCGTCATATCCCGCATCGTACAGGACGACGACACGGCCGAAGATGTGCTTCAGGAAGTAATGGTTAAAATCTGGCACTCCTTCCCGGCCTACGATGCGGGCAAGGGGCGCCTGTTCACCTGGGTGCTCAACATCAGCCGGAATCTGGCCATTGACAAAATCCGCTCGCGTCAGCACCGCGTAGGTACTCGCACTCAAGGTCTCGACGACAGTCCGGCCGCCCAGCGAATGGTGGCAACTGAAAGTTTTCGACCAGAGCACATTGGACTAAAGGAAATCGTTCAGACCTTGGTTCCAGAACAGCGACAGATTATTGACCTACTCTATTTTGGGGGCTATACCCAAAGCGAGGTGGCCGAGGAACTAAAGCTACCCCTGGGCACTGTTAAAACCCGGGCCCGCACGGCCATTAAAGTCCTTAGTAAACTGATTCGCTAATCGTATCGTGGAAGATTTGCAAGCCTATATAGAGTCCGGAATCCTGGAGCAGTACATACTGGGGCTGCTTACGCCCGCCGAACGGGCCGCTGTGGAAGCGGAAGTCGCTCGCCATCCCGCCATTGCGCAGGAGTTGGCCGCCGAGCAGCTGGCCCTCGAATACTACGCCGAGGCCCATGCCCGCGAGCTGCCCGCCGGCATGCGCGACCGGGTGCTGAACAAAGTGCTGGCCCAAGTGGCCCCCACCGCGCCGCTGGCTTCGGCCGAACCGGCGTCCGCCGGCCTGCGCGCCGACGTAGACGTCCTCGTACGCCCGCAGCTCCCCCCTGGCGAAGCCGTGATGAGGCCCCTGGCCGCCGCGCCGACGGCCCGCGGGAGTTGGGCCATCGCCGCCTCGGTAGCCCTGTTGCTGAGCCTGATCGGCAACGGCTGGCTCTACAGCCGCTGGCAGAACGCTGACCACGACTTGGTGGCCCTCAGAGACGATCAGAATCGATTGGCCAATAACACGACGGTAGCCGAGAAAAAGCTCGGTGACATGCGCCAGCAAAATGCGGTGCTCCGCGACGCCGAATTTCGCTTTGTGGCCTTGGCTGGAACGCCAGCGGCGCCTGCTGCCCATGCCCGGGTACTTTTCAATGCCGTCAGCCGCCGCGTATACGTCGACGTACAGCGCCTGCCCGCACCTCCCACCGGTCGCCAGTACCAGCTTTGGGCCCTCAATCACGGCAAGCCCATCGATGCCGGGGTGCTAACGGTGGCGGCCGCGGCCGGCGAGCGGCTGGAGCGCATGAAAGACATCGCTAGTGCCCAAGCATTCGCTGTGACCCTGGAACCCGCTGGCGGCAGCGCCACGCCCACCATGCCCATTCAGGCCATGGGCACTATTTAGAGTGGGCTGGGTTTGCCTAACCGGCTGGCCAATGGTCTATATGAAGAATCGCAGGGATCATTTTGCTGGGGCAAAACCAGACTAATGGAGTGTCTGTTGGGTACGCACGACTGCGTTGAGGCCAGGGCATGCAGCCCGTCCGCCCTGCCTATTGTTGCAGCGTCTATTTCTACAGTTTCTTATACCCTACTATGCACGGCACCATTTTAACGCTGCTCAAACGCTACGTCCAGACCCAATACGACCATAGCGCTTGGGTGAAGCTAGTGGAGCTAGCAGGCCTCGATCACATAGAGTTCGACCATAAAACCGTATATCCCGATGAGCACGTCTACGCGCTGGTAGGTCGGGCCGCCGAAATGGCCGGCATCCCGGCGGGCGAGTTGCACGAGAAATTCGGCGAATACTTGGTGCCCGACCTCATGTACATGTACCAAAAGCTCATACGCCCCGAGTGGCGTACGCTGGAGATGCTGGAACATACGGAGCACATCATGCACCGCCAGGTACGGAGCGAACACGCCGAAAACACGCCGCCGGTGCTAGCGGTGACGCGCTTGAGCGCCAACGAGTTGTACATCGACTACGTGTCGGCGCGGCGCATGAGCAGGTTGGCGATGGGCATCGTGCGCGGGCTAGCCACTTACTTTGACGAAGCCGACCGCATCGACGTAATGCCCATTACTAGTGAAGAAGGGGAGCGGGTGCGTATCCACGTACGCCGCAACGAGTTATAGGTTGTTCCTTGAGAGCTTCGACTACCATAAGAACTTGCCTTGTAACCGAAAACCATGCTTCAAGTAGGCCAGCCCGCGCCCGATTTCACGCTTAATACCACCGATGGTACCCCGTTTCACTTGGCCGACGAGCGGGGCCGGCACCTTGTGCTCTATTTCTACCCCAAGGATGACACCCCCGGCTGCACTGCGGAGGCGTGCTCGTTTCGTGACCAGTACGAAGATTTCCAGGACCTGGGTGCCGATGTGGTAGGCATCAGCTCCGATAGCGAAGCTTCGCACCAAAAGTTTACTCGAAAGCATCGCCTGCCCTTTCCGCTACTGGCCGACTCCGGTGGGCAAGTGCGCAAGCTGTACGAAGTGCCCCGCGCCCTGCTAGGCCTGCTGCCCGGTCGCGTTACGTTCGTCATCGATAAAAAAGGGATCATTCAATATATTTTTAACTCGCTGAGTGGTGCCACCGATCATGTGCGCCACGCCAAAAAGGTGCTGGCTGAGCTGGTTCGCTAAGCCGTCTCCGGCTGGGTTGCGGATGTCGGAAGATGACTATTTCCCCGGCGTACGCATCCGACCTCACCGGGCTGCTGGCAGCCGGCTTGTCTTCTTTTACATTTTCCCCGCAGGTGCTGCACACCCGGCAGAAGCGTACGGCAACGGGTTTGTCAGGCTCAATGTTGGCGTTGGGGGCGGCCAACATGGTGCTGTGGCTGGCCTATGGCGAGCACGAGCACAACACTCTCATCCTGGTTGGTAATGCCCGCAATCTACTGTTCACGCTTACCTTAGCGTACTTCAAGTAACGATTTCGTGAATTCAAGTAATAAATTGATCACGAGAATCTTTACTATTCAAAATCACCTGACTCGTCGTGGTGATGATGGCCTGCATTGGGCTTGCCAAAATAGTTGAGCAGTGTGCCGCCGGCATAAAATAACAGCCAGCAGAGATATAGCCAATTGAAGCCTGGTGGTACGCGGCTTACGACCACTGCCAGAATTAGGTGGGCGGCGGCGCTCATCACCAACCCAGTGAGGGCCACGAACTGAAAGCTGTTGAGGGCCGAAGGGCGGTAGAGTTTAGAAAAATCCATGATGGGGTCGGGGTTAGGCAACGGGTCGGGTCGCTTGTGCGGCCGGGGTGACCGGGTAATCCGGGCCCCGGCAAAAGTAGGCGGCCGGGCACCGCAACGCGAGCGGCCGCCCGGCGTACACCCGGGCACAACGACACTGTTTTCACCCCATACCCCCACCGCTATGATACTTGACAGCCTGTTTGGCACCGACGACAATCAAGACCAAGACCAAGACCTGGCCTCTCGTGACATCGCTAAAAACGAGCAGCAGGAAAAGGAAAAGGATTACAAAAAAGACCAGAGCAACGGTAAGGAGTCGAACGATCCGTCGGCCGCCCGTTACACTGGCGCGCATGGCTACACGCAGCGCGACGACCAGAAGGACCAGCTCGATAACCTCCATATTGGCGGCTCGGAGGCCACGCCCCAGGGCGGGACCGACCATCAGACCGCTGGCGAGCAGCAACAGGGCCCCGGGTTTAAGGATGAGGGTAGCTACGAACTCGACTACAAACTGCGCACTTACGAACAAAAATTTGGCGAAGAAACCCCCAGCGGACCCGCCGGAACGGCCCAGGACGGCTAGAACCGCGCTCACGGGGAAAATAAAAGCCGGCTGCGGCGCTCCAGGTTTTGCATTTGCCAGGCAAGTGCGTAATTTGGTACGCCGCAGTCGACTTTATTTCTTCATATTTCCTTCAATCCCCTTATTTATGGATGCTAACCGTTTACCTATCTCGCAACCAGAGATGTATAGTGCCGGTCCTGAGGTTGAACAAGACGAACTGTTGAGTTCGAGCGGGGGCCGACTGACTTGGATAGCCGGCGCTGTAGTGGTGCTACTTATTATTGGTTATGTGATATTGCCGAAGAAGGTCGGGTCGGCTATTCCGACGGCTGTACCGTCGTTCATGCTCGAAGGCGCAGCCGTAACGGCAACCAAAGAAAAACCTGCTCCCATAGTCGCTGAGCCCGAGGCTAACGTCGGTGAAGCAGTGGCTCCGGTGATTGCCGCTGCCGAGGGCAAAAAAGTCCGTGCTCCGGCTCCGGTGCCAGCACTAGCTGCTACTGCCGTTGCCTTGGCCGCGGTGCCTGACGTCCCAGTTGCGGCCCCCGAGCCCGAGGCAGCGCCGGCCGCGGCGCCGGCTACTGTGGTGGTGGTCGGGCGCGTGCTCGACGAAGATGGTAAGCCCATGGCGGGAGCCACAATAATGCTGAAGGGCAGCACCAAGGCCATCAGCACCGACGCTACCGGCAGCTACACCCTAGAAATTCCGGCCGGTGACAACACCCTGCTTTACGGCTACGGTGGCTACGAAGACCAGGTGGTGCACGCCCACGGCGGCCAGCCCATAAACGTAACGCTGACCCCACACCCCGGCACCAAAAAGCGTCACCGCTAGGGCCAAGCTCCTCGCTGGGCCCTGTTAGTCGATGAAGGCGGCCAGGCGGTGAGTTGGAAAATCTATTCTAGTACGATAAAAAAGCCGTTCCTGCGCAGGCACGGCTTTTTTAATGAGAACATTGGTCGCTTTAATGCAAGGCTTATTCTGCTGCCGGGCCGCCAAAGCGGTGGCCGAACAGGAAGAACACCGGTAGCCCCAGCGCCACCAGCCCCAGGCCCCGGCGCGAGTATTCGGCCGTATCGGGGGCGATGAGCAGCACGATGCAGAACGCCGACGCTAGTCCAATGTAGAGCAGTGGCACCAATGGATAGCCCCAGGCGCGGTAGGGGCGGGGGGTGGTGGGCCGGGTGCGGCGCAGCACGAAAATGCCGATGATGGTGACGACGTAAAACAAAATCACTGCGAACATGACGTAGTTCAGCAACTGGCCGTAGCTACCGCTCAGGCACAGCAGGCAGGCCCAAAGGCACTGGGCCCACAGGGCCCGGCTGGGTACACCCGCGCCATTGAGGCGGGCCAGGCCCCGGAAAAACAGGCCATCCTTAGCCATGGCGAAGTAGGCCCGTGCCCCGCTTAAAATAATGCCGTTATTAGCTCCAAAAGTGCTGAGCATGATGAGGACGGCCATGACGTAGGCCCCCGGGGCCCCCAGCACCGATTCGGCCACGGCCGTGGCCACCCGGTCGTCCTGGGCGTACATGATGCCGCGCCCGGCCACGGTGGCAGCAGTGGGCGACCCTGCCAGCGGCAGTACCAGTAGGTACACCACGTTCAGCAGAATGTAGAGGGCCGTGACGATGGCCGTGCCAATGGCCATGCTGCGCACCAGCGTGCGCTCGGGGTTCTGGATTTCCTCGCCCGCAAAGCCAATTTTGTTCCACGAATCGGAGGAGAACAGCGAGCCGGTCATCGCCATGCCGATGGCGATGACCAAGGCCCCAGGGCTCAGGGGTAGCACGGAACCGCCGGTGCCAGGAGCGGGGTGGCGCGTGGCTGTCCACAAGTCGTGGAAGTTGGCCTGGACGGCGGCATGGTTCAAGCCGAGCGCCACCCCGAACACGATGAGCAGGCCCAGGGCCACCAGCTTGGTGCTGCCCAGCACGTTCTGAATGAGCTTGCCCGTGCGCACGCCTTGGGCGTTGAGGGCCGTAACGGCAACAATCATGAGGACGGCCACCAATTGTACGCTGCTGAACTCGAACGTGCCGGCTTTTGCCAGCACGTTGTTCACGCTCGACCACGCCCAGAGCACGCCCAGGAATTTGGCAAAGGCCACGGCCACGGCGGCAATTACGCCGGTTTGAATCACTAGAAATAGCGTCCAGCCGTAGAGAAACGCCACCAGCCGCCCGAAGGCTTCGCGCAAATACACGTACTGCCCGCCCACTTTGGGGAACATGGCGGCCAGCTCGCCGTAGCTCACGGCCCCGGCCGTGGTGATGAAGCCGGTAATCAGCCACACCACCAGCAGCCAACCCGCCGAGCCCACCTGCCGGGCGATGTCGGCCGAAACGATGAAGATGCCGGAGCCGATCATGCTGCCCGTGACGAGCATGATGGCGTCAAAAAGCGTCAGGGCCCGCTGGAAATGAGGCTGAGGGGCAGGCGTAGCGTCAGGCATAAAAAGCAGGAAACGGAATTAAAGAGGAAAGCTACGCCCTGGCTGCGGCAAAGCACAGAGGACGATGCATCTTTGCGGGCGGGGCGGCAGTGCCCCGCCTTTCGCCTGCCGTGTATGTCGTTCGCTTGCTTCCGATTGCCGCACCGCGCCGCCGGCCCCGCGCTGGGGGCCCTGCTACTAGCCGCTTTGCTGCTGGCACCGCCAGCCCAGGCCCAGCCCGCGCCCCGCGCCGCCATCGCCCAAGTGCTGGCCACCCAAACCGCCGCCTGGAACCGGGGCGACATCCCCGGCTTCATGCAGGGCTACTGGCAGTCTGACTCGCTGGTGTTTATCGGCAAAAAAGGTCTCACCTATGGCTGGCGGCCCACCCTGGCCAATTACAAAAAAAGCTACCCTAACGCGGCAGCCATGGGCCGGCTTGCCTTCAGCGGCCTGCGCATCACTCCGTTGGGCCCAAACGCGGCCGAGGTAGTAGGCGGCTGGCACTTGGCCCGCCCCGCCGCGCTCGGCGACGTGGGGGGCCACTTTCTGCTGGTGTTTCGACGCGTGCAGGGCCGCTGGGTCATCGTGGCGGACCACACGTTGTGAGACCTTGCACAGGCACAAACGCCGGAGAGATCCTAGTGGCAAAAGATGTTTGCGGAAGATTAAAAACCATCCTTATTCCAAGAGTCGGGCTATAACTATGATCATGTAAAGGGACAGAACCTAGATAAGCGCGGGGCTTATTGCACTTCCCCACTGCTCCCAAAATCCTGTTTGCCTAGACCCAGGAAAACGGCTGGTTGTGAGTTTACGAAACTCATCCCTTTGGGGCATTTCGTAAACTAGGAATTGTAGACGGGTTTCTTAAACTCGCCCTGCCCTATTGGAGCCAGCTGGCCACCAAGTGCCGGGCTGATTTCTGCCGTTCACCGAAAGGAGCCATTATTTGAAAGGCTAGTGCGGTTAGATCGGGCGTTACCTTCGCAGGTGGCGAAATGCACCGGGCCGCTTACTAACACGCTATACTCACAGGGGCGTCCTTCCACCTTCGTATGAACCTCAGGATCTACTTGACTTGGTGGTGGATGACCGCCACACTGGCGTGCTGCTTGGCCCTCTACGCGGCAAACCCGAACGACCACAGTATTCTCCCCGCGTTACTGGGGGTGCTCATGGCTTCCTTCTTTCTGTACTGGGCGCTCCGGTTTGCAGTCACCATTGGCAAGAACAGGAGTGCCGCTAAGAGAATGAAGGGGCGCTAAGTGTTCACGATAACGGTCCCGAGCTAAACGAGGCCCGTTCAAATTAAGGAGCATTATTTCCGGTAGCTACTGGGGAAAATAGCGTAATGGACTTGCGAAAAGTCCGCACCGGGCCCCATCTGCTTGAGGAGTTGCGGACCGGAAAGGTCTTTTAGGGCCTGGAAGTCCGCGAAGGGAATGAACAGGGGCCCCTCGTATACGTCGCCGTCGGATTGCATGCGCCGCAGTGGGGCGACACAAAACCGCCCGGTGATGGGGGTGGCGTAGACCTGCGTAATCGAAGACTGGCCGTTGGGCCACGACTTGCGAATGGTTTGGATTCGGGTGCGGTGCTTCTCGATTAATGCTGGTAAGGCCTCTAGGGCGCCCGCGTACTCGTCGGGAAACCCGTACATGGTGCTCGCTTTCACCAAAAACGGGTCGGTCGGTCGCCCTTGGCAAATGTCGTCGAGGTTGTCCTTGGAAAAAGTGCCCAACAACAGCGCCGCCAGCCGCACGGGAGTGGCCGCCACCGAATCCAGTGGCTGAATCCAATAGTACGTTTGAGTCCTGTGGGGCGAGATTTTGTAGCGCTCTTCAAACGTGAAGACCACGTACCGGTTGGGGGGCGTCTGGGCACTGGCCCGGAGGCCGCCAGCCAGGGCCAATAATACGAAAAACCAAGGGCGGGCCATGCGGGAAAGATACTGCGACGACAAGTTTTGCCAGCACGTTCAAGATAACGGTGATTTAAACAGCCCCCGTCTTTCGGATAAAGTCCGATAAGGGCCCGTCATCGGCCCTTATAAACAACTTTTCTTAACTGCCAACCGCCACCGGCCCGCTGGCAATCAGCCCCAGCCTAATCGCGTGGCGCATGGCGGTGGCGTAGTCGGGCACGAGCAGCATTTCCACGCCTTGGGCGCGCAGCTCGGCGGCCACGGGCGGGATGCGCAGGGCCCGCTTGGGCACTTGCACGTCGCGGATGTACACGGCGCGGACGCGGCCGGGGTAGCGGCGCACCACCTCGTGGTAGATGCCCACGTCTTCCTGGCCGCTGTCGCCGAGCAGCACGAAGGGCAGAGAAGGGTAGGTGCGCAGCACGTTCTCGATTTCGTGGAGCTTGTGGCCGAAGTGCGCCGCCGCGGCCAGGCCCTCGGCGGTGGCAGGCGCGGGGTTGCGCGGGCGCAGGCCCACGTCGCGCAGTAGCAGGGCCCCCTTCGGAATGTGGTGCAGGGCCAGGAACTCGTCGAGGGCGTCGTAAAGGTTCCAGGGGCTGCTGCTGATGTAGAAGAAGGGGTTGTCGGGCCGCCCGGTGCGCCCTAGTTGCAGAGCTTGGTAAAATTCAGGCACGCTGGGAAAAGGCTGGTGCGAGAGGGCGTTGCGCAGCAGCACGGTGAAGCCCATGCGCAGGAAGTTTGTGGCCCCCGACTCAAACACGGTGTCGTCGAGGTCGGAAATGATGCCGAATTCGGCGCCGGCCGGCGGCACCAGCACCTCGGCCGTGGCCTGTGGTACGCGGGCGGGCAGGGGCCCGCCGCCGGGCAGCCGCGCCAGGCGTACGGCCACCGGCTGCCACAGCAGGGCCCCCGGCGGCGGTTGGGGCGGGGCTTCGAGCACCAACGTGAAGTAGCCCTCGGCGTCGGTCGTAACGGCCTGCGGGAGGGCCCCGGCGCGCTCAGCTACCAGCTCGGCCCCGGCAATCTCGTAGCTGAGGAAGCGGCGGGCCATGTTGCGGAAGTTGTACCAGCGCGAATCCTGGGCCGAGGCAGGGGCCAGGCCGGGGTCGGTGAGCAGGCGGCCCTTCACATAGTAGCGGCCGGTGGTGCCGTAGGTGCGGTACGTGACGAGCTGCAACGGCCGCGCCCAGCCCAGGCGGGCCAGGCGGTGGTTATCGAGGCGGAGCAAACGGGAAAGTAGTGCGCGCGAAAAAGGCATAAACACAAACCTACGGCGGGGCGCGTCCGAGCGCAAGGAAATGTTGGCCGGGCGAAGAACCGAAGAAAGGCAGTGGGCTGAGAACGGCAAAACGGTATGCCTTCGCGCCGCGTTTTTCGTACACAGATTCCGTACGCTACCCTTCCTTCTAATTCCCGCCCCATGCCCGCCGCACCCGCTGCCCTCCCCAAAACCCGCAGGAAGCACCTGCTGCCCACCGCCCATGAGCTGTACAAAGACCCCGCCCAGCAGGCCGCCCAGGCCGGGCTGCACTACGCCACCGACGCGGCCCCCGGCTACACCCGAAAGGCCGGCCGGGGTGGCAAATTCGTGTATTTTGACGACCAGGGCCATAAGGTGACCGACCCGGCGGTGCTCGACCGCATCGCGGGCTACGTCATCCCGCCGGCCTGGACTAACGTGTGGGTGGCCCGCGACCCGCAAGCCCACTTGCAAGCGACCGGCCAGGACGCGGTGGGGCGCAAGCAGTACCGCTACCACTCGGCCTGGGACGAAATCCGCAGCCTCACCAAGTTTTCGCGTCTGAAGGCGTTTGGCGAAAAGCTGCCCGCCCTGCGCCAGCAGCTGAAGCACGACTTGGCCCGCCCGGCCCTGGCCCGCGAGCAGGTGGTGGCCCTGGCCATCACGCTCATCGACCAGTCGTTTATCCGCGTCGGCAACGAGGAGTACGCCAAAAAGAACCAGAGCTACGGCCTCACCACGCTGCACGACGAGCACGTAACTTTCAAGGGCGACGCCGTGCGCTTCGCTTTCGTGGGCAAGAAGGGCGTGCCCCACGACGTAACCCTGCACGACCGCCGCCTGGCCCGCCTGGTGCGCAAGTGCCAGGAAATTCCTGGCCAGCACTTATTCCAGTACTACACCGCCGACGGCCAGCGCCACGCCCTGGAATCGGGCGATGTAAACGGCTACTTGCACGAGCACACTGGCCTGGCCCTCTCGGCCAAAGATTTCCGCACCTGGGGCGCCACCGTGAAAATGGTGGAAAGCCTCGAAGCCGTGCTGCGCGAAGAGCCCGACTTGGCCCCCGAAAAAGTGATCCGCAAAGCCGTGAAGGACGTGGCCGTCGGCCTGGGCAACACCCCCACGGTATGCTCAAAATACTACATCCACCCGCAGGTGGTTACGCTCTTCCAGTCGGGCGAGCTGATTGACTACCTGCGTGCCCACGACGCCACGCCCACTCTCGACGACCCGCTCTCGCCCACCGAGCGCTTGGTGCTGAAGATGCTGGCCGCCGCCGAGTAGCGCGAACTGCAGGGTAGACTTTGTATTCCGCATCGCGGAACGGTAATCGAGGGGACGAAGCGAGTGACGCGGACTGCAAAGTTCACGCTAGAGTTCGCGCTACTCCTCGGCAGGCCGGGCGTAGGCGTGGGCGCTGCGGCGGGGCTCGGTGTAGTAGTGGAGGCCAGGGCCGGGCGTGGGCGGCCGGGCCCCGGGGCCCCCGTAGATGTCGAGCCGGGGCCAGCGGGCCGCGCCTGGGTCTACTTCAATAACGTCGAACACATCGGCCCCGCCCAGGCCTTCCAGCGTCAGCACTTTCGTTTCGCGGGGGAAGAACGTGCGGGCCACCAACAACGAGTCGGCCCCCAGCGCCGGGGCGTACACAGCCACGGCGGTGGAGTCGGAGTAGCGGCGCACTACGAACCGCTCGGCCTGCGCCGTGCCGCCCAGCGTGGGCCGGCGGTTGAGGTGGGCGTAGAGCGCGGCTGCCACGCGGGGCAGGTTGGCGCGCCGCTGCCGTAGGGCGGCGGCCAGGCCCAGTCCCTCCAGGGCGTAGGCCGCGGGTGGCAAGCGGCGCAGGGCCGAATCGATTACCGTGTCCGAAAGCCGCTGCTGCATCGCCCCCGCCGCCTGGTCAAACTGCCCGGCCGTGAGGGCCACCAGGCCGTGTTCGTCCAAATAATGGCCTTGCTGCAAAAGCCCCAGCGGGTCGTGAAAGTGGGGCCGGAACGTGTTCCACTTGCGCATAGCGAAGCGCCTCGTGAACAGCCACGGCACCACGCCGTCGGCGGCGCGGTAGAACACCATGTCACGGTCCTTGGGCACGGGCTGGTAGCGGAAGCGGGGTGGGGCCCCAGGCGCGGGCACCCGCGCCCAGGTCCACTGCCCCGGGTGGCGGTCCCAGTCGCCCAGCCAGGCATCGAGCAGGCGGGCGCGCAGCAGAGCGGCAGGGTCGGGCCGGTGGCACGGGTCGGCCAGCAGCCGCCTGTAGAAGGCGGCGCTGCTCACCAAGGCCGTGGCGGCGGGCACGGCATCGGTGGGCGGGGCGTCGCTGCTGAATTTCTCCTCCAGCCACACCAGCTGGCCGCGCAGCTTGGAGAGCGAGTCGCCTGAGAAGGCGGGGTCTTCGGGGCGCACGTAAAACAGGCGTGGGTTGGTGTGGGGCACGCCCACGGCCCCGGCTAGGGGCGGCACCACCAGCGCCGCGTAGGGATGATTGGCCGATACGTTGTCGCGCAGGTAGCCGACCACGAAGGTATTTTGCAGCCGCTTGGGTACGGCACGGCGCGGGTCTTTGTCGACGGTGCGCAGTACATAGGGGCGGCCGTCGGCGGCCGTCAGCCCTAGGCTGGTGCTATTGAAGCCCCCGCCAAGCTTGCCCGGGCGCAGGGCCCCACCGGGTACGGCGGTGGCCAGGTCGAACACCGGCGCGGCCACCGGCGCGGCCCAGGCGCAGCGGTGGTGCTTCCCAAAAAATACTTCGTAAAGCCCGCTGTGCTGTGCGTATTGCCGCCCAGCCGAGTAGCGGGCCGTCAACGCCGAAGCTTCCGCGGCGCGGGCGGGGAGGTGGGCATCGGGCTGGAAATAATTTTTGCGCACGCAGCCCGCGGTGGCCAGCAAGCTGACCAGCCCCAGTCGGCAGCGCAGCAAACAGCAAATGGCACGGACGGAAGAAAATTCGGGCAAGGAGCTAAGCGCTGCAGTGAAAATAATTCCTAAACGAAAAAGCACCGCAAGATGATTGAAAATGTGGTAGCTTCAGCGGGTCGTCTGGCTGGGGTGCGGGTGCTTGTGCCCCACGCCGCCCGCTTCGCAAAGTATTCGTCGCCGCGAGCCGCTGGTCGTCAGCCGGACGGGGCCCGGACTACCCATTACGGCCAGCCGCAGGCGGGCCACGCGCCCGGGGGCCGTGTACACATCAAAAGCATCGCTACCGCCGCGGCCGTCGAGCGTCAGCACCCGGGTCTCGGCGGGTCGAAACGTGCGCCGGTAAAACGGGGCGGCCCCCGCTGCGCCGGGGGCCGCGTACACGGCCACCGCCACCGAGTCGGGGTAGCGGCGCACCACGAACCGCTCGGCCTGCGCCGTGCCGCTCACGGTCGGCCGCCGGGCCAGGCTGCGGTAGTAGCGGGCGGCCGCTACGGGCAGGGCGGCGCGGCGCGCTTGCAGGGCGGCCAAGGTGCGGGGCCCTTCGAGGGCGTACACGGCGGGGGGCAGGCGGCGCACGGCGCGGGCCAACAGCGAGTCGGGCAGGGACCGCTGCATGGCGGCGGCGGCGCGGAGAAAATCGTCCCCGGTGGCGGGCGCCAAGGCGTGCCGGTCGAGGAAGCGGCCCTGACGCGCCAAGCCCTGCACGTTGCCGAAACGCGGGCCGAAGGTCTGAAACTTCGGCACCAGCCAGCTCACCAACAGGGGCAGCACCCCGTCATCGAACCGAAAAAATACCTGGTCGCGGTCTTTGGGGATGGGCTCGAAGCGCACGCCGCCCGCGGACCGGACCGCCGCCCAATTCCACTGCTTGCCGTGGCGGTCCCAGTCGCCGAGCCACAGGTCGAGTAGGCGGGCCCGCAAAAACATGAGGGCATCGACGGCGTGGCCGGGGCCCTCGGCGCACCGCGCGAGCATCTCCTGGGTGCTTAGCACCTCGGCCGCGCGGCCACTGGCTTTTTCTTCCAGCAGCGCCAGCCGGCCCCGAAAGCGGTCCGAAGTTTCGCCCAGGCCGGCTTCGTCGGGGCGCACGTACACGAGGCGGGGGGTACCGTGGCGCACGCCCACGGCCGCGGCCAGGGGCGGTACCACCAGCGCGGCGTAGGGGTTGCCGGCCGAGGTGGCGTCGCGCACGGCGTTCAGCACAAAGGTGCGGCGCAGCCACGGCGGCAGCGTTTTGCGGGGATCTTTGTCCAGGGCCCGCAGGGAATACTCGCGGCCGTCGGGCCCTTCGAGGCCCAGGCTGATGGTTTGGAAGCCGCCGCCGGCCTTGCGCGGGCGCAGCAGGCCGCCACCGGGCGCGCCGCGGGTGGGGTCGAGTACCGGCGCCGCCACCGGTGCGGCCCACACGCGGCGGTAATGGTGGCCCAGCAGCACCTGGTACAGGGACCCGTGCCGGTCGTAATAGCGGCCGGCGGCGGCCCCGCGTACCGAGTCGGCTCCGATCAGCAGGGGCTGGGCTGCCTGCGCTGGCGGGCGGGCATCGGCGGGGCCGTAGGGCTCGCGGGCGCAGG
The DNA here is from genome assembly GCA_031428075.1 of Hymenobacter sp. Taxonomy (GTDB): domain Bacteria; phylum Bacteroidota; class Bacteroidia; order Cytophagales; family Hymenobacteraceae; genus Hymenobacter. Next base: position 22,781 of record JANPOR010000400.1, read on the forward strand.
CGGCCAACAGCCCCGTGCCCAGGGCCAGGGCAAATAAATGGGTGCAGAAGCGAAGCAGCAAGCGACTGGGAGCGAAAACAAGTGATGGGAACGCGCCCCGAAATTAGCCAGCCGCCAGCCGGGGCCGCAACTGCGCCCGTCGATTGCAGTATAAGGCCCGTGCGAAGCGCGCCGTTCCAGGCGTTTCGCATACCCCAGGCCGGGGCCCTGCACCGAAGTCTTCCGGCCGCTTCGCCACCCCCGGAACGACAACCAAGTTTTCACGCCGTCTCACTCCGCCTTTCTGCTTATGCGCCACCGCGGGTTGAGAATGCTGGGTTGGCTACTGCGCGGCCTGGGGGTGGGGCTGCTGGCGATGGTGGCGGGGCTGCTGCTATCGGCGGCGGCGTATAATTGGGGGCCACCGGCGGCGGCCCTGGCCCCGCGTTGGGCCCCCGACTCGGCCAGCGTGCAAGTGGCGGCCGGGCCTGAGTACGCCGCTGGGGCCGCGTGGCGGGCCCTGTGGGGCGCCCACTACCGGCCGCTGTGGCAAACGCCCGTCACCGCGCCGGTGTTGCACTTGGGGCCGTCGGGCCCGGCCGCGCTGCGGCCCGAGCAGGCCGGCGGCAGCTTCCAAACCCACAGCCTACGCCTCGTGTCCGACGATGGCCGCCAGTTTGTGCTGCGCTCCGTTGATAAAGACGCCCGCTCGGCCCTGCCCGCCGGCTGGGTGCGCCGTCTGCTGGGGGGCCTCATGCGCGACCAAACCTGCGCCGGCCAGCCCTACGGGGCCTACGTGGCCGCCCGCTTGGCGCAAACGGCCGGCGTGCTGCACACCAACCCGCGCCTTGTGTACTTACCTAATGAGCCCGCGCTCGGCCGCTTCCGCGCCTCCCACGGCAGGGCCCTGTACTTGTTGGAAGAGCACCCCGGAGGCGACGAGCGCCACGCGCCCACGCTGGGGGCCTCGGCGCGGGTGGTGAGCTCGGGGGTCCTGCTGGCGGCGTTGCAGGGCCGACCGGCCTCGCCGGCTACGGCCCGCGCGTTTCTGCGGGCGCGCCTGCTCGACTTGTGGCTCGGCGACTGGAGCCGCCGCCCCGACCAGTGGCGTTGGGCCACGCGTCCGCCCGCCGGGGCCGGCCCCGAGTTTCGACCCATTCCGCGCGACCGCGACCAAGCGTTTTTTCAGATAGATGACGGCTTTTACCCCTGGCTCATCGCCCACATCCGCTCGCGCTACCAAAGCTTCGGCCCCCGCCTCACCGCCGCCAACGTGGCCGACTTGGCCGTAACGGCCCGCCCGCTCGACACGCTGCTGCTGCGCCGCTTGCCGGCTGCCGCTTTTCGGGAGGAGGCTGAAACCCTGCGCCGACGCCTCACCGACGCAGCCATCGATTCGGCCCTGCAAGCCGGCCCGCCCGAAACCCGGGCCGCTGTGGCTGCCCACCTGCGCCCCGCCCTGCGCCGCCGCCGCGAGCAGCTGCCTGTCGTGGCCAGCTGGTTTTACGAAGTCGTAATGAAGTAATGAACCGCGCCCATTACTTTGGATGGGTTTGGGTATCCAAGTGGTTAACCAGCCGCGCAGCGGCAGCATATTTATAGCCAACCCGCCCGTTGAAGGGGAAAGCCGTATAATGGCGGCACGAACCCCCGACGGTCATGCCACCGTTGTACGGCTCGGACCGTTGGCGTCCTTTTTTCTATGGACATGGTACCGGTACGCGCCGCCATGCCGGCCGCGTCCTGCTGCAATTCGGCTAGGTTGAGGAAAGAAGGCACAAAGGCCGGGTTGTTGGCAGCGTAGGTGGCCAATTTTTGTACGAAGGCCAGGGTTTTGTCGGCCATGCCCAGCCTGGTTTTGCGCTCGCCGGGCGTGAGCAACAGCACGCAGGGCTGGAGAATAACCTTGATGGCGTCGAGTTACGGCTGCACTTGGGCCGCCGCGGCGGCCGGGATGTCGGGGCGGAATCCGTCGAGCATGAAAAAACAAAAAGGGAGAAGAAGGCGCTTGCCGGGGCCCTGCGGGCAGTCGTCAACGAGACGCAAGATGCGCCCTTAGCCGGTCAGCAGGCGTAACGGGTCGCGGCCGTCGACGGTGCCGGCAGCGTGCAGCACC
>JANPOR010000401.1:0-26494 GCA_031428075.1 Hymenobacter sp.
GTCCACCAGCAAAAATGCCTTGGGTAAATCGTGCAACAATGGCGCCACCATCTCACGCAAATTACTAGCTGACAATTAATTCGCTATTGCGCAGAAACCGGTTCACCTGGTCGTGACTTACGCCCGGCAGGTGCGCGGCCAAGTAGGTGCAGGTGTAGTTGCGCAGGGTGCTGAGCAGGTAGTCAAATGTATGTAGTTTGAGTCAGCATAAAACAAGTGTTTGACCGAAAGTAGCGCCGAGTACGTAAGTCCTAGGTGTATAGGCCCATCGAATTAGAACGTGAAGCGGGTGGCCGATGGCGGAAATGTTGGAAATAGTGCACAGACTTGTTTCCAAATAAGAAATGGTTAAAAATTTTAGCCGATTTTGACAATTGAACGGTCTTTCTCGTTTGGTCAAGCCAGTATCCTTTGGTTCTTTGAGCAGCCACCATTCCTGGCTCCAAATACTGCTTGGAAAACAACCGATGTCTTACTGAGGAACAAGTCTTACGCGCTGAGTTATGGGCCCACGCAGAGCAAGCCATTGCCAGTACGAAAGCCTTGGCACCGTGTGTTATCGCTGAACGGTTGGAGCAGGGCGAGGAAGTACCCGATTTGACGGGCGTATTTTCTATACTGCGCGGGTTAGTTTGGGGCGATAGAAGCCTGGATGGCGCTGGCTGCACTGCTGCGGAACCAAAGGCCGCGGCGGGCGTAAAGAGAAAGAGTCGGGACTATCCCCGGTCTTTCCTTTTACCACTTCTCACCCATGTCCATCTTCAGCAGCGACAAACTCAAGGGCAAGAAAATTGCCATCATCGCTACCGACGGCTTCGAGCAGGTTGAACTGACCGAACCCAAGAAATACCTGGAAGGCGAAGGCGCCGAGACCCACGTTATCTCCCTCAAAAGCGGCTCCATCAAGGGCTGGGACGGCCCCAACGAAAACTGGGGCGACAAGGTCAGCGTCGATAAGGTCATCACCGATGTGAAGCCCGGCGACTACGACGCGCTAGTGCTGCCCGGCGGCCAGATGAACCCGGACGTGCTGCGCACCAATAAAGATGTGGTGAGCTTCGTGCGCGAATTTGCCGGCTCTGGCAAGGTGGTAGCCGCCATCTGTCACGGCCCCTGGACGCTGATTGAGGCCGATGTGGTGCGCGGCAAGCGCATGACCAGCTGGCCCAGCCTGCACACCGACCTCAAAAACGCCGGGGCCCACTGGGAAGACTCGGAAGTAGTGACCGACCACGGCCTCATCACTAGCCGCAAGCCGGCCGATATCCCGGCCTTCAACAAGAAAATTGTGGAAGAAATGCTGGAGCCCCAGCACGGCGGCCACAACTAGGGCCCCGAGATTACCTAAAAAGACGCCCGCTACTGCGTAGTGACGGGTGTTTGTGCTGTAGGCAGCAGGATGGTTTCTACAGACCTATTGCCCGAAACGGGCCGGCGGTGGCGTAAAGCAGGGCCCACATGCTCGCATCAAACACCAGCAGAAAGCCGCCCTGTAACTTCAGCGAACGGCCGAAGCCGGCCAGGCGAACGGAGTTGCCCGCGCCGGGCGCAGCGGCCCGGCGGCAGAGCCAGCGCCCGGCAAGCACGTACAGTACGTCGAGCCCGGCGTTGACAAAGAACAGGCGTTCGTCATGGTGGTGAGCGGCGGCCGCGGCGGCCAGCGACAAGCCAGAGGGCACGGCGCGGTACAAGTTAAGGATGCCCCAGGCGGCAAGGCCGCCGTTGATCAAGGCCCAGGCCACGTTCATAAAGTGGAAGTGGTGAGCCGCGTCGCGCCGGTTGATGTGGGCCATGTAGTAGCCGCTCACCAGCAAATTGCCAATCACCCAGGCGGCGAGCACCGCCAAGCCGCGCCCTTCGAGCAGCTCGCGGGCATGGTACAAGGCAAGGGGATCGGGGGGCGTCATACGGGTGAGGAGATGCTGTTCACAAAAAAGGAAGCTGTGCGGCTTCCTTTTTTGTGAACAGCGAATTAGCAAACCGGTTTTGTTGGGTGAAGCCCAGGTACACTTGAAAGGTTTGGTTGTGAATATTAGTGCTGGTGAGGTCTACTACCTTGTTGCCGTTGTAGCGTACCATCACGCCATCCTTGTACCCGTTGCCCAAGCCCAGGTCGTGGCGCACGCCCAGGCGGGCAGACCCAATGCGGGCTTCAAGGCCGGCCACCCCGCCAAAATCGAAGGTATTGAAGCCGCCTTCGGCGATGGCGATGCTCTGGTCGACCAGCTTGGCGTTGGTCAGCACCGACACTTGCGGGCCGATGTGGAGGCTGAGGTTGCTGGTGAGGTTGCCCACTTGAAGAACAGACAGTTCCAGGTAGTCAAGGCGGGTGACGCGCTGGCCGAAGGCGGGGAAGTTCGTGAGGTAGCCCTTGCGCGAATACAGCAACTCGACCTGTAGCGACGAGAACTCGTTGAAGCCGAATTAGCCGTACACGCCGCCGTGGAAAGCATTCTGGGCCTCGGGGCTGAGCAAATCTTTGCCCGACCCGTAGGTATTCGACAGGTTGTAGCCGCCCTTGGTGCCAAAGCCGGTGTTGTGCGACTTATTATCCGAGCCGCTGGCGTAGTCAATCGGGCTGAGGTTGCCGCTGGCGCGGGCCTGAGCCGGGGCCGCTGCCGCCCCCAGTAAAAGTGTGAGAAGAAGGTTTTTCATAAATAGAAAAAGAAAGAGGACAGAGTAAAAGCGGGCACCCCGCCGGGACCCCGCATCGATTATCGACGCTGCCCAATACTTTGCCGCGCCCGGAAAGTTGCTGCCTTGGGTGCACCGGACCGAAAAAATGTCTGTACCCTGCCATATCAACGCCTTTGTACTACCTTTGCCCAGCTCGCCGCTACTGGCCGGGGCAAGCATTTCCGGGGTATTAGCTCAGTTGGTTCAGAGTACCACCCTGACACGGTGGGGGTCGCTGGTTCGAGCCCAGCATGCCTCACAAGCCGCCTCCCTGCCGTGTGCAGCGAGGCGGTTTGCTTTTTATCGGGCCCTGGGTTTACGGCTTTTGCCGCCGGCCAGGCTGCCATGGCGCGGCGCTGTGCGTAGCTTGGAGCCATGAAACGACTGTTTGCCGCCTTGGCCCTGGCGCTGCTTGGGAGCCGGGCCCCCGCCCAATCTTTGCCGCTGCTCCACGCCGACGGCCCTCGCATTGTGGACGCCGCCGGCCGCGAAGTGCGCCTGCGCGGTGTGAACGTGGGCGGTTGGCTGCTCCAGGAAAGCTACATGCTCAACACGGACACGCTCAACTCGCAGGGTCGCATCAAGCGGGCGCTGCTGCGCACGATGCCCGAGGCTGACGTGGAGAAATTCTACGCTGACTACCGTGCCAATTATGTCACCCAGGCCGACATCAACTTCATTGCTGACCAAGGCTTTAACTGCGTACGGGTGCCGTTTCACTACGATTTGCTGCTGACGGCCGCCCAGCGCCATGCCCGCAACCAGGCCCTGGCCACCGGCGACGTGTCCGCCTACGTGCAGGCCCTAGCCGGTTGGTACGACCGCAACGAATTATTTACGAGCCCCGACCAAGCGCCGGGCTTTGCCGTCCTGGATAAGGTAATCGAGTGGTGCGCGACCCGCAAGATGTACGTGGTGCTGGACCTGCACGCGGCCCCCGGCGGCGAGGGCACCGACCGTAACATCAACGACAACCTGGTACCGCTCGACCTCTGGAAGCGGCGCGACGCCCAGGGCCGGCTCCTCTACCAGGACATGACGGTGCGGCTGTGGGAAAAGCTGTCCGCGCGCTACAAAAACAATGCAAGCGTGGCCATGTACGACCTCATCAACGAGCCCCACAACGTGGATGCCGCCCACGGCCTCTCGCCCGACCACACCGAACTGAACGCGTTATTCAGCCGCCTCATCGACGCGGTGCGGGCCCAGGACGACCCCCACTTGCTGCTGCTGGAAGGCAACGGCTACGGCAACGACTACACCAACCTGACGCCGACCGACCTCAAAGCCAAGGACAAAACCAACCTTGTCTACAACGCCCACCACTACTGGAGCACCAACGACCCGCAGGCCACCGACGCCAACAATCCCAACCAAGTGTCCCTTATCGGGGGCATGGTGCAGTTCCGGGCCGCGCACCGCGTACCGGTGTGGGTGGGCGAAACGGGCGAGAACTCGAACGAGTGGATCGCCGCCGCCTACCGCGCCTTCGACGCCCAGGGCATCGGCTGGTGCCACTGGACGCTCAAGCGCGTGGGCGGCCGCACCAGCTTGCTCGACGTGGCGCCCTACGGCAGCATCCTCAATGCCGCCGGCCGCGCCGCGTTGCTGCGCAACGGCCAGTTTGCCAATTGCCGGGTAAACCGCGACGTAGTGGACGCCCTCACCCGCGAGCTGCGCACCGACGCTACCAAGCCCTTTACGGCCCTCGCGCTGCCCGGCCTCGTGCCCGCCGCCGCTTACGACCTGGGCCGCAACGGTAAGGCTTATTTCGACATTTACGCCGAAAAAACCGGGGGCCTGCAAGCTCCTGCCCCCAACGCCGGCGGGGCCTACCGCAACGACGGCGTGGACCTCAGCCCCAACCCGACCGGCCCCGGCTTCGTGGTGGACCACACTGAAGCCGGCGAGTGGCTGAATTACACGGTGCGCATCGGCCATGCGGGGCCCTACGCAGCCCACCTGCGCGCCGCCAACCCCACCCCCCGCGCCACCCGCCTGGTCCTCGCGCTCGACGGCAAGCCGCTCGGCACCTTCGAGGTGCCCGCCAATGCCCCCGCCGCTGATTGGCCGCTGGTTGCCAAGGGCCCCGGCACGTTGCCGGCTGGTCAGCACACGCTACGCCTAACGGTGCAGGACGCCGGGGCCGTGCTCGGCGGACTGGATTTCAAGGCCGCGCCCGCCAGAAAATAAGGTCAGATGCTGTCCATTGCCTTCGCCCCCAGCTATGCCCACGCGCTGCCGACCGGTCACCGCTTCCCGATGCTGAAGTACGAACTGCTGCCCGAGCAGCTGCTACGCGAAGGCACGGCCTCGCCCGCCGATTTCTTCGTGCCCACGGCCCCGCCCGACGCCGATGTTTTGCGGGTCCACGAAGCCGGGTATTTTGAGCGCTTGCGCCGCGGGCAGCTCACGCGGCAGGAGGAGCGGGCCACAGGCTTCCCGTGGTCGGCAGCGTTGTTTGAGCGCGAGGTCACCATCCTCGGCGGCACCATCGAATGTACCCGCCGGGCCCTGAACCACGGCGTGGCCATGAACATCGCGGGCGGCACCCACCACGCTTTCCGCGACCGGGGCGAAGGGTTCTGCCTGCTGAATGACCAAGCCACCGCGGCCGCTTGGCTGCTGGCTCACGGGCTGGCCAAAAAAGTATTGATCGTCGATTTGGACGTCCACCAAGGCAATGGCACAGCCGCCATTTTCCAGCACGAGCCCCGCGTGTTTACCTTCTCCATGCATGGGGCCCGCAACTACCCCGCCCGCAAAGAAGCTTCTGACCTTGACCTGCCCCTACCCGACAGCACCGGCGACGCCGAATACCTCGCTCTACTAGCCGAAACCCTACCCCGCTTGGTGGCCGAGGTGCGCCCCGATTTCGTATTTTACCTGGCCGGCGTCGACGTGCTAGCCACCGACAAGCTCGGCCACCTAGCCCTGAGCCGCGACGGCTGCCGTCAGCGCGACGAGCTGGTGCTCAGCCTCTGCCACCGCCAGGACCTGCCGGTGGTGGTGTGCATGGGCGGCGGCTATTCCGAGCGCATTGCCGACATCGTGGAAGCCCACGCCAATACGTTCCGGGTGGCGGCCGCGCTGTGGTAATGAGCGCTGAGGGCCCCCAGCGGCCTCAGCGACGGTAAATAATCAGCTGCCAGCGAAATGCCCAGCGCCAGCGCAATTCGTAATTCTGAAGGCCGGCCCGCGCCAGCAGCTGCACTAAATCGGCGCGCCGGAAGGCCCGCGCCACCGACAAGGGTGCATCGTGCCGCACCAGGTAGGACCCGCCCAGCAGCCGCGTGAGCCACTTGATGCTGTGGTAGGCCAGCCAGTGCCGATGCAGGTCGTTGACGACAACGGCCACCCGCGCCTGCTCCGCCCACTGCCGCAACAGCCCCCCCAGCTCGTCATCGGCGAAATGGTGGCAGAAAAGACTGGCCGTCAAAACATCATAGGTTTCTGCTTGGAACCCAGCGGAGAAAATATCGGACTGTCGGTAGCTGATTTCGGGGTAATCGGTGCTTTTGGCGCGGGCGTATTCCAGCATGAACGGGTTGGCGTCGATACCAGTCAATTCAACGGGAACGGCGTTTTTATGGGCCCAGCGGGCCACGTGGCGCAGCGTATCGCCGCCGCCGCTGCCGAGGTCGGCCAGCTGCAGCGGCCGGCCAGCCGGCCAGCGGCTTTTGAGTCGAGCCAGGGCGTTCAACACCGGCCTGTAGCCGCCCAGCCACGTGTTGATGGTTTCGAGTTCATCGAGGTTTTGGCGCAGGGCATCGGCGGCCAACGTCAGGTCGTCCATCAGCTCGGGGCCGGCCGCTCGGGAAGAGAAGTTCAATTGAAGAAGTTATGCACGCCCTGCTGTGGCAGTGAGCGCCGAAGAAAACCAGAATCCTGCCCCAAAAACCTAAATCAGACGTTTCACACGGGAGCCAGCGCTACCGCTTCGCTCAATTCATGATCTACAATTTTCGGTTCACAGCTCATTTCCAGCAGCATGGCCTCCATCGTCAGGCCCGGGCCAAAGGCGAAACTGAGCACGGGGGCACCGTGGTCAGCCGGGGTGGCGTAAGCCAGCACGTCGCGCAGCACGAACAGCACCGTGGCCGACGACATGTTGCCGTAGTCGCGGAGCACGCGGTAAGCGTGGCGATTATCGGCGCGCGTCAGACCCAGCTCGGCTTCGATGGTTTCGAGAATTTTGCGCCCCCCGGGGTGAATAGCGAAGTGCCGAATGTCGGCCAGTTGCAGGGGCAGGCTATCCAGCAGCCCGTCGGTGAGGTGCCGGATGCCGCGCTGAATCAGCTTGGGCACGTAGCTGGAGAGGGTCATCTCGAAGCCAAAATCGTTGATGTGCCACGCCATGTCGTCGTAGCCGTCGGGTTCTACCCCGCAGTGAAACGCTTGCAGCACAAGGCTGGGGGCCCCGTTGGGCAGCGGTACCGCCTGCACCAGCACGGCCGCCGCGCCATCGCCAAACAGGGCGTTGCTGACGAGGTGGTCTTCCTCAGCGCTTTTCTGAAAATGCAGCGTGCACAGCTCTACGCTCACAATGAGCACGCGGGCGCGGGCATCGGCCAGGCAAAAAGCATCGGCCAGTTTCACGGCGTTCACGGCGGCGTAGCAGCCCATGAAATTTACGCAGGTGCGACGCACGTTGGGCCGCAGGCCCAGGGCCTGCACCAGCTCGATGTCGAGGCCCGGCGCGTACATGCCGGTGCAGCTCACCGTGATAACGTGGGTGATGCTGGCCGGGGCCACATCGGGCACTTGGCGCAGGCAGTCGCGCACCGCTTCGGTGGCCAGGGGCAAGGCCTCGCGGCGGTACACGGCCATGCGCTGGCCCACGCTCGGAAAGGGCTCCAGACCGGGCGTATTGGGGAAAAACGTATAGTTGCCGTTGGTCCGCCCGTAATCGGGCAGCACCGAATAGCGGTGCTCAATGCCCGACACCCGGTACAGCGCCCGCAGCTTGCGCGCGTCGTTCTCCCCAAATTCCAGGGCCTGGGCCATGAAATCGGCAATTTGCGGCTGCGCAATGCGGTGGACGGGATTAGCAGTGCCGATGGCACCTAAATAACTCGGCATTCCGGGGGGCGTTACGGATTCTTACAATCGGGTGTTGTACGGGCGTCGCGGCGGCTGAATGTACAGGTTGCGCCGGGCGCCAGTGCCACCACTTACGGTATAATCAACGGGTTTGCGCTCTACACAGCTAAAATAAAGCCAATAATATTCTGACTTTCGCCACGCTGAGGCTCCGGGTTGAGCCCCTTGCTTTAAAATGCCTGGCCGTGAGTGCGCCGCATCAGCGCCCGCACGGCCCCGGGCCAGTGGCGCAGGCCACCCACTACGGCCTCGCTTAGCACGGGGCCTCCAAACAGGTCCTGTACCGCGCGGCCCACCCGCAGCCGGGCCCCGAACTGTGCCTGCCAGGCGCGAGCGTAGGCCGTTTCCATTTGGGACCGGGTGGTTTTTGCAGCCAGGAAGTCGTGGGCCACGGCGCTGGCCAGAGCGGCCCCGTGCAGGGCCATGGCCATGCCGTTGCCGCACAAGGGCGTGATGAGGCCGGCCGCGTCGCCGCACATCAGCACGTGCTGTTCCACGGGCTGCTTCGAAGCGAAGGAGATTTCGTTGATGACCTCGGGCTGCGGATACAAAAATTCGGCGTCGTGAAAAATGGCCCGCAGGTGCGGGTTCTGGTGCAGCACGGCCGCCTCCATAGCCGAAATGCTGCCATGGTCCTTCAGGTTCTGGCGCGCGGTGAGGTAGCAGAAGCACACCTTACCATCTTCGATGGCCGATATGCCCGCGTAGCCTGCCCGGAAGTTGTGCAGCGCAATCACGTCGCGGGCCAGGCCCGGCAGGCGCAGGTGGTACTTCACTCCGAGGTAGGGCGAGCGCTGCTGAAAAAACGGCCGCGCGAGCTGGCGGTCCAGGTTGGCGCGCTTGCCATAGGCCCCCAGCACTACACGCGGGGCCAGCGTACGGCCGTCGGCCAAGGCCACCACGTGGCGGCCCGCGGCGGCGTCGAAGACCACATTGGCTACGGTGGCGGGCAAATAAAACGCTACGCCCGCGGCCAGGGCCCGGCGGTACAGAAACTCGTCGAGCACGTAGCGGCTCACCCCGAAACCGCCCAAATCGAGGGGGCTGCGTAACAAGCGCCCAGCCGGTGATGACAACTCAAACCGGCGTATTTCGGCCGGGCCCAGCGGGGCGGGGTCCGCCCCGAGCCGGGCGAGGTAGGGCCGTACCTCGTTGCTCACGTACTCACCGCACACCCGGTGGAAAGGATAGGCCCGGCGCTCCACCACCGCTACGGCGTGGCCGCGCCCGGCCAAGTCTAAGGCCCCCGCCAGACCGGCTAGGCCGCCGCCGATAATGAGAACGTCCACTTAGTTCGTCAATAAAAAGTATTGAGCAATCGGAGAAAGCCTAAATTTCATCGATAATAATAGCTTTTTTGTCAATAACATAGGTATTTGCGATTATCTTTGTCAACCAAAATCTATTCCTACCGTTAATCCTATCAGTCTGTGTCCGTTCCACGCCGGCCAGGTCGATTTTCTACCCCGAATCCCTGCATGATGCAACGCCTACTTACGGTTTCCTTTTTCATCGCTCTAGCCACCAGCTGCCTCGCCGGTAGCGTGGCTAGTTCCACCCCGGGCAAGGCCAGGGGCACAACGATGGCGCAGGCACGCCCCGGCACCGACGACAAAACACTGGTGGTGTACCCCAACCCCAGCACCGGCATCGTGCACCTCACCATCAACGGCCAGGAGGGCCGCCGCGTCGAGTTGCAAGTGCTGAACGTCATCGGCTCGGTGATATACCGCGAAACGATGAGTGACCTGAACGACCGCGTGACCAAAGTGCTCGATTTGAGCCGGTTTGCTAACGGTTTGTATTACGTGAAGCTGGAAGGTGGCGGCACCAACCAAATGTGCAAGCTCGTCATCCGCTAACAGGCTCAGCGTCAACGCTGGTCCGCTGGCTTTCTTGTTGGCAGGGCAAAAAAAAGGCAGCCCGCAGGTTGCCTTTTTAATTTAAGCCTTACGTGCTTCGCACTGGCACAGGTACTAACTCGGGTTGCGGGGCGCGGGCAGCACGGCGGGCAAGCAGGGCGGCAGCGCCCAACAAGCCGATCAGAACAGGTAGCATAGTTCAAAGGAATAAACAGTTCAAATAAACAACGGGCCCTGCACGGGTCCGAATTGATTACCTTTATAACAGCCAACATGAAGTTAAGTTGCTCGGCTCCGGTATAAGATTAGGGCTTGGGGCAGAATGCGTAGCCAAGGATGGGAGCACCGCTGCCCATCCGCGGGTACTGAGCCGCTAGCGCCGTTGCGCGCTTTCGCGGTTTGCCCTGTCTAGCAGGCCGTCGGTTAAAGAGCTAAAATTACGGCACTCACACGATGTGGCGCAACCACTCGGCGAGTGGCTAAAAGATATCGACCCCAGTTGTTCAGCCGAAAACGGGCCCGAACTAATTAACAAGCCCGCTTTTGAAAGCAAAAAGAATTGCGTGACTACGGAAATAAAAAAAAATTAATGTTTCGACTTTACTGCTAGACGTGTAAACTGTCGTAATTTTGCAATATGATTCGCCTCAATCATCCACCGATGAAGTGCGGAACGCTGCCACAAGCCGTTCTGCGAGAAAACCAGCCGGTCGTCACCTTTGGTGCTTTCGTTGATTTTTTGGTTTTGGCCCCGTCACCGTTTCGGTTTTTCGAAGCGGTTTTTTTATGTCCGTACGGGTCAGCTTTTAATTAGAACACCCCTCTTTACTTATCCACTTTACCTACTTTATGGATACCAACACGCTTGCCCCCAAAGTAGCTGCCGCGACAATGACCGCCGCGCCCGCCCAAAACCGTAACCTGAGTACGGACGCCAAGCGCATGGCCGTGATCAAAGTGTGGGACGCTATGATTCGCGGGGCTCGCAAATACGTCGAGTCAGAAGGCTTCATGGCCATCCACAACATGCCCCATATCGTAGGCGCAACTGGTGCTTGCGAAAACACCGACACGCTGTTCACCATTGACTGGTATGACGGCAAGAAGATGTTTCTGCCCCAGAGCAACCAGCTTTACATCGAAATGCTGACCCAGGCTGTGGAGGGCGGCCGCGTGTACGGCGAAATCCAGAGCTTCCGCAAGGAGATGAAAGCCGACGGCCGCCGCTTGGCCCAGTTCTCGCTGTTTGAAATTGAGCACCTCGGCGACCTCGACGAGTTGATTAGCCACCTCAGCGCCATCGTGGCCAGCGCCGCCAAGCAAGTAGCCACCGACTGCGCGAAGGAGCTGGCCCTGTTCGGCCGCGAAGCCAGCGACCTGACTGCCCTCACCTTTAAGCGCATAACCTACGCCGACGCGGTGGAGCTGCTAAAAACCGAAGGCTTCCCCGAGCTTGCCTGGGGCGACGACCTGGAGGCCCCCCACGAAGGCCACCTGACCGAGATGATGGGCCCCATGTTCGTGACCCACTACCCGGCCGACATCAAGTTCTTCAACATGCGCAACAACGACGACGACCCCCGCGTGGTGAACTCGACCGACTTGCTGCTGCCGCTGGCCGGCGAAAGCGCCGGGGCCGCCGAGCGCGAGTTCAACGGTACTAAACTGCGCCACAAGCTGGAAACCAGTTCGATACTGGCTGGCCTCATCCGCCAGGGCATGAAGCTGGAGGACTTTGAGTGGTACCTCAGCTTCCACGAGGAGCACGACGTAGAGTTGCACTCCGGGGCCGGCGTAGGCATGGCCCGCGTAGCTCAGTTCATCCTCGGCCAGACCGACATCCGCGAGTGCGTGCCGTTCCTCATCAACCGCGACAACGTTATCTAGTTAACCACTAAGAGCCAGCCGCCCGGTGCGAGCTGGGCGGCTTTGCTTTTAACCGATTTGTTGCGCGGACTTTTCGGTCTGTACGCAGAACGTTCAACCCGCGGAATCACCGAGTCCACGCTGTTATGCAAAAACTTCTCGTCCGTACTCAAACGGCCAACTCGCTGGTCTGCGTAGGCCTCGATCCCACCGGCGACGAGGCCACTGTGGTCGCCCGCCTGCGCGAAGTAGTGGTCCAAACCAGCGCCTATGCGGCGGCTTTTAAGCCTAACCTAGCGTTTTTTCTGAGCCGGGAAAACGGGGTAGCACTGCTGAAAGAAACTATTCAGAGCATTCCCCACGACATTCCGGTGATTCTGGACGGCAAGTTCGGCGACATCGCCAATACCGCCGACCACTACGCCCGCTTTGCTTACGATGTGGTAGGGGCCGATGGCGTGACCGTGAACCCCTACATGGGCGACGACGCCATCCGGCCCTTTGCCCGGCCGGGGAAGCTGGTGTTTTCTCTGGCCAAAACCTCCAACCATCCACGCCACGGCATGCAAAACGCAGCCCTGACCCGTGGCGGCACCTTGAGCGACTGCGCAGCTCAAATCGCCCGGCTGCTCGACGAGGAATTGATCGAGTCAACCGTTGGCCTCGTAGTGGGGGCCACCGATCCGGCGGCGATGGCCCATGTGCGGGCTGCTTGCTTGAAGCAGTGGTTTTTAGTGCCCGGCATTGGGGCGCAGGGCGGCGATTTGGCGGCTACGCTGAAGGCGGGGTTGCGAAAAGATGGAAGCGGACTGCTGATTAACGCCTCGCGCAGCCTTTGGCAGGCGGAGGATATCGGAGCCGCGGCCCGCGAGCTGCGCGACCAGATAAACGAGCACCGCACCGCAGCGGTAACGCGGACTTCGTAGTATGCTTCACTCGCTTCGACCTGGCAGTTTCCGTGCAGTGACCGTTCAAAAACGCGGACTAATAAAAGTTCGCGCTACCGAAATATTGCTAAATAAAAACCAGTGCCACCTCAACCGAAGATAGTGAACGTGCTGACGCCTGACCTCTCCGCTGCCGAGGTAGCCGCCATCCTAGAAGCGCAACTGCGTCAGGAAGACGCACTGCTCAGCGGCCATTTTAAGCTGTCGTCGGGCCTGCACTCGGATACTTACGTGCAGTGCGCCCGCTTTTTGCGGCGGCCCGAGCTGGCAGCCCCGGCCATGGCGGTGCTGGCCGCAAGGCTGCGGGCCGCTGGCCTGGTGCCCGATACGGTGGTGGGCCCCGCCATGGGCGGCGTGGTGGTGAGCTACGAGTTGGCTCGCCAATTGGGGGTACCGTCACTTTTTACGGAGCGTGACGCGCAGGGCGAAATGACGTTGCGGCGCGGCTTCACGCTGCGCCCGGGCGAGCGGGTAATCATTGCGGAAGACGTAGTTACAACCGGTAAGAGTACGCTGGAAGTAGCGCGGGTTTTGGCCGGGCTGGGGGTGGAAGTTTTGGCGGTGGCCTCATTAATTGACCGAACGGGTGGTGCGGTGAAGCTTCCGTTCCCGAACTTTGCGCTATTGGCGGTGAACGCAGCTGTGTTTGACGCCGACCACATCCCGACGCACCTGGCTGGAGTACCAGCCATTAAGCCAGGCAGCCGGCCCGAGAAAGCCGCTTAGATTCAATTGCTTGGGAAGGCAGTTTTTTAGCGAGAACTTATGACTCTGACGGATTTGGAACCGACTACCCATACCATCCAACTCACCCTTAAACCGGGCCAGCACGATGGCGATGGCCACCGGGTGGCAGCCGCCGCGGCGCGCCACCTGGGCTTGGCCACCGGCCGCGTGCACACCGCCGCCCGCTACACGGTGCGCTACGGGGCCCTGAGTGCAGGGCAGCTGCGCGCCTTCGCCACCCGCTGCTTGGCCGACCCGGTTTTGCACGACGTAACCCTAAACGAAGCTGTGGCCCCAGTGCCCGGCTTCGCCACTTATATCCTGGTGGCCCGGGGCCCCGGCGTGACCGACGACGAAGGTACTAGCGCCCAGAACGCGCTGGCCGACTTCCTCAACGAGCCGTTGGATGTACATACCCAGCACATCTTCAGCAAGAAGCTTTATTTGCTCGAAAACGACCTACCCGAAGCCGACCTCCGCCGCCTGGCCGAGGAGTTGCTGGGTAACAAGATGATTAACCGCTTCGAGGTGGGCCACGTGGCCGACGGCATCCGCGACTACACGCCGCGGCCCGGCGGCGGTGCGGAGGTCATTACGGAGACAATTTCGCTCACCGGTCTCAGCGACAGGGCCCTGGTGCAGCTCTCAAAAGACAACATTTACGCACTGAACCTGGAAGAAATGCGCGCCGTGCGCGACTATTACGCGGCCCCCGAAACGCAGGCCACGCGCCGGGCCCAGGGCCTGCCCGCCGACCCGACGGATTGCGAATTAGAAATCATCGCCCAAACGTGGTCGGAACACTTCAAGCATAAAGAGTTCTGCGCCGTCATCAACTACAAGTATTTGACGACGGGCGAGGAGAAGCAGATTGATTCGCTCTTCAAAACCTATATCAAAGATGCCACTTCGGAAGTAGACCGTCAGTTGCGGGCCAACGGCAACGATTGGTTGATTAAAGTGTTCAGCGACAACGCGGGGGCCGTGCGCATCAACACCGATTCGCTGTTCGTATGGAAGGTGGAAACGCACAATTCGCCCTCGGCCATCGACCCCTACGGCGGGGCCATCACCGGCATTCTGGGCAACAACCGCGACCCGCTGGCCACCGGCATCGGCGGGGCCCGGCTGCTGTTCAACACTAACGTGCTGTGTTTCGGTAACCCCGAATACGATGGCCCTCTACTAACCGGGCAGCTACATCCGCGCCGCATCCTGGAAGGCGTGCGCAAGGGCATTGAAGACGGCGGCAACAAGTCGGGCGTGCCGACGGTGAACGGTGCCATCGTATTCGACGACCGCTACCGGGGCAAGCCGCTGGTGTACTGCGGCACCGGCGCCGTGATGCCCATGCAGTTTGCGGGCCTCAATTCGTGGGAGAAAAAGATTGACGCCGGCGACCGGATTGTGATGGCCGGCGGCCGCGTGGGCAAGGACGGCATCCACGGTGCCACGTTTTCGTCGATTGAATTAGACGAAAGCGCGCCTGCTACGGCCGTGCAAATCGGCTCGCCGATTACACAGAAGCTGGCGATGGATTTCCTGCTCATCGCCGCCCGCCGGGGCCTGCTCAAGTGCAGCACCGACAACGGCGCGGGCGGCCTCTCTTCGTCGGTGGGCGAGCTGGCGGGCATCAGCGGTGGCGCAGTGGTCGAGTTGGAGAAGGTGCCGCTGAAATACTCGGGTTTGCGGCCCTGGGAGATTTTCGTGAGCGAGTCGCAGGAGCGGTTTACGCTGGTGGTCGAGCCCAGCCGCATGGCCGAACTGTTGGCGCTGGGCCAGGAAATGGAAGTGGAATTGACCGACATCGGCCACTTCACCAACGCCGGCTCGCTGGATGTAAATTTTGATGGCCAGCCCGTGGCGCGGCTCACGTTGGCGTTTTTGCACGACGGCGTACCGCGCAAAACGCTGGAAGCCGAGTACGAAAAGCCCGCCGCCTCCGAGCCGGAAATTCCCGCCCGAACCGACTACACCGATACGCTGCGCCAGCTGCTAGGCTCGCTCAATATCTGCTCGCGGGAGGCCGTCATTCGGCAGTACGACCACGAGGTGAAGGGCCGTACCATCGTGAAGCCGCTGATGGGTGCCACCGGCCAGGCCCCGCAGGACGCGGCCGTGGTGCGCTTCGACTTCGAGAGTTGGGAGGGCGTAGCCGTGAGCAACGGCATTTTGCCCCGCTACGGAGACCTGGACGCCTACCAGATGTCGGCCGGCTCATTTGACGAGGCCGTGCGCCAGATCATTGCCGTGGGTGGCAAACTACCCAACCTCACGCCCGGCGACGGCATTTTCTGGTCGGTGAACGACAACTTCTGCGTGCCCGACTCGGTGTACGACCCCGCCATCAACCCCGACGGCAAGCAGAAACTCGCCAAGCTGGTGCAGATGTGCGAGGCTCTGCGCGACGCCACGGCCGCCTACTGCATCCCGCTCACGAGCGGCAAGGACAGCATGAAGAACGACTTCAAGGCCGACGGCGTGAAGATTTCTGTGCCGCCCACCGTGCTCTACTCGATGACGGCGAAGATGGAAGACGTGCGGCGCGCCATCACCTCCGATTTCAAGGAGCCCGGCGACGTTGTCTATTTATTGGGCAGAACCTATGACGAACTGGGTGGCTCCGAGTTCTACCACCTCTTCGGAGAATTGGGCGCTAACGTACCTCAGGTTCGCTTTGCCGAGGCCAAAGCGCTGTACACCCTCATCGGCCAAGCCAACGACAAGGGGCTCATCCAGTCGTGCCACGACCTAAGCGACGGCGGCCTCGCCGTAGCGTTGGCTGAGGCCACGTTCGGCTACGGCTGCGGCGCGGCGGTGGAGTTGCCCGAAACCGGGCTGGGCCTGGCGGCGCAGCTGTTTTCGGAGTCACACTCGCGCTTCGTGGCCACCGTGGCTCCAGAGGATGTGGTGGCGTTTGAAAAGCTGCTGGGTGGCAGCGCTGCGCGCTTGGGTACAGTGACGGATAATGGCCAGCTAACCGTGCGCCACGCCGGGCAAACAATAATTGGGGCCTCCACTACCGAATTGCGATACACCTGGTCAAATGGCCCTGTTAATCAATTGCTTGGCGTGGATAAACTAGCGGGCTTCGGTGAAGCATCCGGCCACTAATGGTACAAGTGCTTGGCGCATCAGCCCAAAAACCTAGTCAGATGGCACAAGAATCCCAAGATCTAGCACATAAAGTTCAATTGCCAGTACAAGATGGCGAGGTGCACGCTCTCGTGCTCACCGGGTTCGGCATCAATTGCGAAGAGGAAATTGCGGCGGCTTACCGGCTGGCCGGGGCCCAGGCCACCATCGTGCACCTCAACCAAGTGCTGCACGGCGAGGTAAGTATTCACGATTTCGACGTGCTGACATTCCCCGGCGGGTTCTCGTTTGGCGATGACTTGGGCTCGGGCGTGGTGCTGGCCAACAAGCTGCGCTACCGCCAGAACGGCCCCAGCGGCCGCACTCTGCTCGACGACATCAAGCAGTTCATTGCCGACGGTAAGTTTGTGCTCGGCATTTGCAACGGCTTCCAGGTGCTGGTGAAGCTGGGCCTGCTGCCCAACCTCGGCGGCGGCGTGACACCCGAAGTGACGCTGACGCACAACGCCTCGGGCCGCTACGAAGACCGCTGGGTGCGGCTGCGCGTGCACCCACGCACCACCACGCCCTTCCTCAAAGGCCTCGACGTACTGGAGGTGCCCGAGCGCCACGGCGAAGGCCGCCTCGTGGTGCCCGACGCCGCCACCCGGGGGGCCCTGGAAGCGGCCGCCCTGAACTGCCTCTCCTATATAGATGCCGCCGGCGACGGCACCAGCGAGTACCCGCACAACCCCAACGGCGCTGACCTCAACTGCGCGGGCCTCACCGACCCCACCGGGCAGGTATTTGGCCTGATGCCGCACCCCGAGGCGTTCCTGTCGGCCTTCAATCACCCCGACTGGGCCCGCCGCCGCCGCCAAAACCCTACTGCTTCGGAAGAAGGCGCGGGCCTTCAAATTTTCAAGAACATTGTGGAGCACATTGCTCAAAAGCACTTGTTTTTAGCTAATTAAGTCCCCATGAACACCCTCACGCACTTCGCTTCCCCCCAACTCGAACTTTTGCACCGCGGTAAGGTGCGCGACAGTCTCCGGGCCCCATCGGGCGACCGCCTCATCATCGTCACCGACCGCCTCTCGGCGTTTGACTCGGTGCTCGAAACGGCCATTCCGCACAAGGGCGCAGTGCTCAACGGCTTGGCCGATTTCTGGTTTGCCAAAACCGCGCACATCATCCCCAACCACGTGCTGAAGCTGGTAGACGCCAACGCCATGCTGGTCAAGGAAGCGCAGCCGATCAAGGTGGAAATGGTTGTGCGTCAGTACCTGACGGGCTCGATGTGGCGTGGCTACCAGGCCGGGCAGCGCACGTTCTCGGGCGTGACGGTGCCCGACGGGCTGACCCAAAACCAGGCCTTCCCGCAGGCCATTCTGACGCCTACTACCAAGGAGGAGTCGGACCGCGAAATCACCCCCGAAAACCTCGTAAGCGAGGGTTGGGTGAGTAAGGAGCTGTACGACCAGATGGGTGAGAAATCGCTGGCGCTGTTCGCCGTGGGCTCGCAGCTGCTGGCCGAAAAGGGCATCATCTTGGTGGATACTAAGTATGAGTTTGGCTTGCTGAACGGCGAGCTGATTCTCATCGACGAGATGCACACGCCGGACTCGTCGCGCTTCTGGGCCGCCGAAGATTACGCGGCCAACCCGCTCACTGCTACCCAAATGGACAAGGAGTACGTGCGCCAGTGGTTGATTGCCAACAAGAAAGACGGCCAGTACCTCCGCGCCCTTACCCCGGAAGTGGCCAAGGAAGCCAGCCGCCGCTACCTCGACATCTACCAGCGCATCACCGGCCAGGCCCTGCCGACGGCCGAAACCGCCGAAGCTGGGGCCCCCGGCTCGGGCCGCCAGGACGCCCGCGCCCGCCTACTGGCCAACTTGGTGCAGGCCGGCATCATGAAAGACGCTTGGGTGAACATCGTGATGGGCTCGGCCGACGACAAGGAGCACTGCCAGAACATCCGCAAGCACCTCGAAGGCTACGACATTTTCACGCAGTTGCGCGTGACTTCGGCCCACAAGAACGGCGAGGAAATCGTGGGCATGGCCGACATCTGGAACAACAGCCTGGAGCCCGGCGTGCTCATCGCCGTGGCCGGCTTGTCGAACGGCCTCGGCGGGGCCCTGGCGGCCAACGTGAACGTGCCCGTCATCAGCTGCCCGCCGTGGAAGGACTACGCCGAGCTGGCCATGAACCTAAACTCGTCGGTCGTTATGCCCTCGGGCATCCCCAACCTGACAGTGGTACGGCCCGACAACGCCGCCCAGGCCGCGCTACGGGCCCTCAACATCCCCCGCCTGCGCGGGCGGCTGAGCAAGGAAATTGCCGCCACCAAAGCCAAGCTAAACGCTACCGACGCGGAGCTGCGCGCACTGTAACGCTGCCCCGTACCATTGCCCATGGAAACCCGCACGCCGCGCCAATTAGTTGAGGCCTACATCGAAGCGTACAACCGCTTCGATGTAGCCGGCATATTGAGGCCCCTGCACGACGAGGTGGTATTTAGGAATATTTCCAACGGCGAAGTGAATTTGACCACCGCCGACAAAGTACAGTTTCGGGCGCAAGCCGAGCATGCTGCGCACTACTTTTCTGAGCGGGAGCAGCGCATTACGGAGTGGCAAATGGCCGGCGACGAAGTAACGGTGCTCATTGATTACCGCGCGGTTGCGGCCGTAGAATTTCCGAACGGTTTGCGGCCGGGTGGCAGACTCACCATGCAGGGTAAATCGGTTTTTCGGTTTGAAAACGGCCAGATTATTTCCATCCAAGACATCAGTTAAGACCCATCCAAACCACCGGCAACTGCCTCCTTCGAAGAGCAGACCGGTGGTGAGACTTACTCCATGAAACCCATCATTCTCCTCGGTTCCGGGGCCCGCGAACACGCCATGGCTGCCAAGCTGACCCGCGACGGCGCGTCGGTGCAGGTGGTGCCCGGCAACGCCGGCATCCCCAACAGCCACCCCGGCCTCGACCCGCTCGACTTCGCGGCGCTGGAAGCCTACGCCCGCCACCAGGGTGTGCAGCTGATTGTGGTGGGCCCCGAGGCGCCGCTGGCGGCCGGCGTGGCCGACTACTTCGCCGGCTCCGACATCAAGGTGTTTGGGCCTACCAAAGCGGGGGCCCTGCTGGAAAGCTCCAAGGTGTGGAGCAAGAATTTCATGCGCCGCCACGGCGTAGCCACGGCCCAAGCCTGGTCGTTCCGCAGCGACGAGGTGGCCGCCGCCCGCGCCAGAGCCATCGAGCTGGACGGCCGCGTGGTGGTGAAGTTCGACGGCCTCGCCGCCGGCAAGGGCGTGTACGTGTGCAACTCGCCGGCCGAAGCCGAGGCAGCGCTCGACGATTTGCAGGCCCACTACACCGGCGAGTTTTCGTTTCTTCTGGAAGAAAAGCTGACGGGCCCCGAAATCAGCATCATCGGCCTCACCGACGGCCGCGAAATGAAGCTGCTGGCCACCTCGCAAGACCACAAGCAGCTGCTGGCCAACGACGAGGGGCCCAACACCGGCGGCATGGGAGCCTATTGCCCGGTGCCGTTTGCCGACGACCACGTGCTGGCCGACATCCGGCGCGACATCATCGACCCCACGCTGCGCGGGCTGCAAAACGAGCAGTTCGAGTTTTGTGGCTTCCTCTACTTCGGCATCATGTTGACAGATGGCGGCCCCAAGCTGCTTGAATACAACGTGCGCCTCGGTGACCCCGAAGCCGAAGTGCTGCTGCCAGCGCTCGATAGCAGCTTGCTGACGCTGATTGAGGCGACGCTCGACGGCAGCCTAGCGCAGCAGGTGGTGCGCCAGCGGGCGGGGGCCTTCGTGGGCGTGGTGCTGGCATCGAGCGGCTACCCGGCCAGCGGTTTCCGGACGGGCTTTCCCATCACGGGGCTTGAAAAGCTGCCTGTCGGGGTGCAGGCTTACCACGGCGCCACGCGGCGCGACGAAGCGGGGCAGCTCGTAACTAACGGCGGACGAGTGCTGGTAATCAGCGCGGAGGGCCCCACGCTAGCCGTCGCCACGGCCCGCGCTTACAAGGCCGCCGCCCAAGTGGAGTTCCAGGGCAAGTATGTTCGCCCCGACATTGCCCAGCGCCCCGCGCCGGTGCTAACGCAGCGCGCCGTAAATTGAGGCTTGAATCGGTGTCCATGCTGACCTCTCTGATTGATGAAAATCGCCTAACTTCCCCCGAAAAAGGTGGGATAGGAGAGGCAGCACCTGCCAAAGCACGCTTGGCCATCCTGCTGTCGGGCCGGGGCTCCAATATGCTGGCCTTGGTGAAAGCCACCCAAACCGGCATCTTGCGCGAACTTGCCGAGGTAGCCGTGGTGTTCAGCAACCAACCCGCCGCACCCGGCCTTGAAGCGGCGGCGGCTCTGGGCTGCTCCACGGCGGCACTGCCCAGCCAGGGCCGCAAGCGGGCCGAGTTTGATGCCGACGCGGCCGTGCTGCTCCAGCAGTACCGGCCCGATTTGGTGGTGCTGGCGGGGTACATGCGCATCCTTTCTCCCGCTTTTATTCAGCCCTTTGCGGGGCGAATCGTCAACATTCATCCCGCCGATACCCACCAACACCAGGGCCTGTACGCCTACGAATGGGCGTTTGACAACCGACTGCCGGCTACTAAAGTCACCGTTCACCTTGTAGACGAAGGCCTCGACACTGGTCTCATCCTGGCCCAGCAGACGGTGGACCTGACCGGGGCCGCCACGCTGGCCGAAGTGGAACGCCGGGGCTTGGCCGTAGAGCACGAACTGTACGCCCGAGCCTTAGCGGAATTAATTAGTAAGAATGGCTAACCTGTTCTTGCGTGCATGCTGCGCATCTAGCAGGAACGAAATGGAATGCGGCAACGACAAACGGCCCTTTCCAACTCATGATTTTTAACTCGTAACCCAAAAATATATGTGTGGCATTGTAGGTTTCCACGGCCCCGACAACGTCGTGGCCGACATGATTATCGGCCTTACTGCCCTCCAGCACCGGGGCCAGGACGCGGCCGGCATCGCCACATTCGACGGCGACGCCTTCCGTCTGCACAAGGGGCAAGGCTTAGTGAATGACGTATTCAAGCCCAAACAAATCAAGAAATTGAAGGGCCACACCGGCATCGGGCACGTGCGCTACACCACGCAGGGCGCCAACGACTCGGACCTCGCCCAGCCCTTCACCACGAGCTACCCGTTTGGGCTGGCGATGGTGCACAACGGCAACGTCATCAACTTCCGCGACGTGGCCAAGCGCCTGCACGACCACTACCACGTGCTGCCCAAATCCACCAACGACCTAGAGCTTATCATGTACACCTTCGCTTCGGAGCTGCGCGTGAAAGACCTCAACCACCTCTCGGTGGTGGACATTTTCGACGCCGTGGAAACGACCCAGGAGTTGGTGAAGGGGGCCTACGCCACCATCACCCTCATCGCCGGGCACGGCTTGCTGGCCTTCACCGACCCGCTGGGCATCCGGCCGCTGGCCCTGGGCCGGCGCGAAACGCCCGCGGGCCCAGTCTACGCCTTTGTGTCGGAAAGCACGTGCTTTGATTACCTCGATTTTGAATTTATCGAGAACGTGGGACCCGGCCAAGCCGTTTTCATCGACAACAACTTCCAGGTACATTACAAAAACGCTCACGCACTGCCCAAGAATTTCTGCGCGTTCGAGCACATTTACTTCGCCCGCGAAGACTCCGTGATTCACGGCCGGTTGGTGGCCCGCGAGCGGGTGCGGCTGGGTAAAATGCTGGCCCGCAAGGTGGCTGACGCCGGTTTGAAGCCAGATATGGTGATTGACGTGCCCTCGTCCGGCTACTTCGCGGCCTCCGGGTTAGCCGAGGCCATCAACGTGCCCTACCGCCGGGCCCTGGTAAAAAACAACCATATGGGCCGCTCCTTCATCGTACCCACCCAGGCCGGGCGCGAAGACGTAGTGAAGAAAAAGCTCAACCCCATCCGCGCGTTTGTGGAAGGCAAAAAAGTGGCCGTGGTCGACGACAGCATCGTGCGCGGCACCACCTCGCGGCGCATTGTGCGGCTGCTGCGCGAGGCTGGGGCCCTGGAAGTGTACTTTATTTCCAGCGCGCCGCCCATTGTCTCGCCCTGCATCTATGGCATCGACATGGCGATGAGCACGGAGCTGATTGCCGCCAATTATTCGGAGGACGAAATCTGCCGCTACATCGAAGCCGACCGGGTGATTTACCAGGATTTGGCCGATCTGCAGCAGCTCTTTTCCGAAGAGCGCGGCCACGGCGGCTCGTGCTTCGCCTGCTTCTCGGGCAGGTACCCGACGGGCGACGTGACGCACTATCTGCGCCATGTGCAGGAAGAGCGAGCCAGCCACCGCAACAATAAAAAAGATAAGAAGTCGGTGAGCGCCAAGGCCCCCGAGCCCACGGAGCACTAGTTTTCTACGGAACAGGTGAAATGGTCACTATTGCTTGTCAGACTGAGTCTGATGGTTTCCGCGAGTGCGCAGAATGCTACTTTGCCTAATAAACTAGTAGAGGTAAAAGTGCCCAGCATATGTATGGGAGAAGCCCTGCAAAATTCGGCTAACTCTCGGTACATGGTGCTGAAAGATATCACTCCTGTTTATCATCAGCCTGCTGATACCAGCAATAGATGCTATGCTGTTAAGTTGTCTCCTGGTACGAAAGTTTACATTCGAGAATGGGCCCCGGGTGGCCTTTTAATTGACTTGGGGCTGGGGTTTGGCACCAGTGAACGGTATTATTTGCCGATAAAATCAACGAATGGACTTCAGACGTTCATTGAAATTTAGAATATTTTCTTGCTTTTAATTCCTCTTCTATTCGTTTGCCAACAGCTTCTTATAGCGAGGTGATTATTATGAACAACAGCACCGAAAACCCCGCCGGCTACTCCATCGAAGACGGCAACGCGGCCTCACGCAATGCCTACAGTTGGGCCAAAAAAACCTTTGCCAACCGCACCGGCCTGCCCGGCGAGTCCGCCCAGGACCTGGACGGCGGCTTTTCCAACGAAATCCGGTTCGGATCCGAGCGCCTGGGCATCAGCTCCGACGGCATCGGGACGAAAATCGAGGTGGCCGAACGCCTTAATAAGTACGACACGCTGGGCTACGACCTAATCGCCATGACGGCCGATGACCTCATCGCCGCCGGCTTCGTGCCCACGAATCTGTCGAACATCATCGACGTAAACCACCTCGATTACAGCGTGGTAGACGAGTTGATGCGCGGCCTGCACGACGCAGCCAATTTCACAAGAATAGCTATTACCGGCGGCGAAATCGCTGAGTTGGGCAACCGCATCGGCGGCTGGCCCGGCGCGAAGATGAACTTCAACTGGTGCTCCACGGCCATCGGGATGCTGCACCCCCGCCTGGCCCAGCCGCTAAGTGGCAAAACTGCCCAGGCTGGCCATGCAGTGGTGGCCCTGCGCTCGCCCTCGTTTCGCTCCAACGGCTACTCGTTGGCCCGCAAGACCCTGCAAAAGCTATTCGGCGACAACTGGCACGAGGCCCCTTACGACGGCCCCGACGCCGCCCAATACCCAACCTGGGGCGACGCTATGCTGGCCCCTTCGCTCATCTACGCGCCCGGGGTGGGGGCCCTACTCGACGCGGGTTTACCGCTGCACGGCGTGGCCCACATCACCGGCGGCGGCGTGGCCGACAACTTCCAGCGCGTGCTCAAAAACGGCCTGGGGGCCCTGCTCGATAATCTTTTCGCTCCCCTACCCGCCATGCAGCGCCTTTGCGAAGTCGGCAACATCGCCCCCGAAACGGCCTACCTCTATTGGAACATGGGCACCGGCATGCTGCTCGTAACCGAAGAAGCCAGCGCTGCCGCCGTAGTGGCCTCGTTGCAAGCCAGCGGCTACGAGGCTCGGGTGGCAGGCCGCCTCACCGCCGAACCGGGCGTGACGCTGCGCGTGGGGACGGGGGAATTGCGGTACGGTGCGGCGCAATCCTAGCCGCTTGAGAAAATCCCTTGGCGAAGCAGCCTACGCGAGAAGTGCCTAGCTCCGGAAATGATTAGAAAGTCCCGCCAGACATTGGCGGGACTTTTTTTAAGTAAGTGGCTAGCACGAGTTTCCGGCCGGCAGCCGTTGAGCGATACTATAGCAAGCTAGTCGTGCGCCGCTGGCTGAAATCCTGCGGATATCCAGCATGAGCACGGCCCCGCGCCATTGCAAAGGACTGCGGCAGAAGACAGACCAACACGTAGGGTTTGGCGTGGGTTGCTTAGTTTTGTGCAAATTACTTTCTCACCATTCAGTTTTATATGAAACGTTTACCTTTTATTCTCCTTTTTATTCTTTTTGCCCTACCGGGCTTGAAGGCCCATGCACAATCTAAAAGAAAAAGCAGCAGCAGTGGCAGCAGCGGTAATTCGGGCTACAGCACTGGCATCGGTTTGCGTGGTGGCGGCTACTCTTCAGGGCTTACCATCAAGCACTTCCTGAGCGGAAAAAATGGGGTGGCCATTGAAGCTTTGGTTACGACAGAGTACAAAGCCCGCGGTGCCCGCCTCACCCTGTTGGGCGAAAAGCATCAGGCTGTTTCGGATGTAAAAGGCCTGCAGTTTTTCTATGGAGCCGGCTTCCATGCGGGGGCTTACCAGGGCCGTTATTACTTTGAAGATGCCCGTTATTACCAGGGCCATAAAGATGACGACTACATCCGGCGCTACGACTACCGGTACGACGACGCGACCTACATAGCGTTTGGTGCCGATTTGATCCTAGGCCTGGAATACAAACTGACGGATTTGCCGTTCGTGGTAGGCGTCGATTATAAGCCCTTCTTTGAGGTCTATAATGGCTATACAGGTTTCTACAACGATGCCGCAGTAAGCCTGCGCTACACTTTCTAGCCGCAGCAAAAGCAATCGAAAAAAGCCCCACCAGCAGCTGGTGGGGCTTTTTTCTTTATAAGAATCTATTTATCCCAGAGTAAAAAATAAATCATAGAACATATACTTTTATTCCTATACTTATTATTTTTTGCCTGCGTCGCCTTTCCACGCCCCGCCATGAGTACCATGATTCAATTCATCGCCAACTACGACGACCTCTTCACGGACAAAGGCCACCAGTTTAAGTTTTACTGCGACAAGTGCCGCAATGGCTACATGTCGCGGTTTCAGCCCAACACCATCGGCATTGGGGGGGGAGGGCTGTTGTAGGCGGCCAGCAGCTTATTTGGGGGCCTCGGCGGGGCGGAGAACGCGGCCTACCACATCCAGCGGGCTATCGGCAAGGCCCACGACTCGGCCCTGGAATCGGCCGTGGCCGGCAAGGACCACTTCAAGCAATGCACGCGCTGCGGCTACTGGGTGTGCCCCGACATGTGCTAGAACTCCGGCGCGGGCCTTTGCGAAGACTGTGCCCCGACGAGCAGGAGGAGCTGCGGGCGCAGCAGGCCCTAGCCACCAGCGAGTAAATCCACACCAAAACCCGCGCGCAGGACTACATCAAAGACCTGGATTTCCTTAGCCGCGCTCTGCTGGCGCAGTGCCCCAGCTGCCAGGCCAAGCTGGGGGTTGGCCAGAGATTTTGCCCCAGCTGCGGTATGCCGAACCCCGCCGCACAAACGCAGGAACGGTTTTGCATTAGCTGCGGCACGGCCCTGAAATCCGACCAGAAGTTTTGCACCGACTGCGGCACGAAGAACTGGGGGGTGTTTACAGTTAGAGCCAGGTTAAGGCGGCAATTAGGCAGCGGGTGGCAAAATAATTGGCGGCCCGTTTATCGAAGCGGGTGGCCACGGCACGAAAACGCTTGAAGCCCTTGATAGCTCGCTCAATCCGGTTTCGTTCCTTATAGATTTCGGCGTCAGGTTCGATGGGCACTAGCCAGTTTTTTTACCCGGAATCACGGCCACCGCTCCGGCCTGTGCGATTTGGGCAGGCACGTCGTCCGCGTCGTAAGCCCGGTCGGCCAACACGGCCTGCCCAGCCTGCCGGTGGCGTACGGGCAAGCCCGGGGCTTGCGGGCAGCCTGGCCGTCGGTCAGGGCCAAAGCGCAAATCCGACCCTGGGCGTCGCAACTCAGGTGAGGTTTGGTCGTGAAACCGCCCCGGCTGCGGCCGGGCGCCTGGCCAACGGGGCTGTCTTTTTTTTCGCGCCGGCGGCCACCTGGTGCGCGCGGATGGCCGTCGAGTCCACCATGAGCCGGTGCAAGCCCGTCGAGTTTTGCACCTGGGCCAGCACCCGCGGCCACACCCCGGCCTG
>JANPOR010000402.1:0-3300 GCA_031428075.1 Hymenobacter sp.
GAAGCGTAGTGACCGTGTCTCGTCCGGCTACAGCTATACAAAGTCGTAATCTGGCTTGCGTTTTACAGACGAGGTTGTTCGTCCCCTACGTTTTCACTAGTAGGGGACACGGGTCACTGTTAGCCCGAAGTTGAGAAAGTACAGGTACAGTTCCCTTCTCCCACGAAGGCAAGATAAGGATTCAAATCTGTCCCCTGAGCTGTCCCCTAGAAATCTGTTAAAAGAGAAACGCCCTGTAAGTGAGATACTTACAGGGCGTTTTCTTGCAAACTGGCGGTCTGGACGGGACTCGAACCCGCGACCTCCGCCGTGACAGGGCGGCATTCTAACCAACTGAACTACCAAACCGTTTGCCGAGCCAGAAAACATGTCGTTTTCTATTTTGGTGCTGCAAAGGTAGAACAATAAATTGCGCTGCTGCAAGCTGGGGGCCGCATTTTTTCCGAAACGAGGTCCTTGGCGGGGCTTGATGGTTGTTTTTCAGGTGGATTAATTTTTGGTGTTCTTCCCAACGGCGGATGATTTACCTTTGCCAACAGCTTTTTCGACGGTGGGGCGGCAGCCCTTCCGATTTAAATGTGCTCCTTTTCCAACCATCTATGGCCGCTATGCTACTCGATTTTGAACAACCCATCGCTGCTCTCGAAGGCAAACTTCAGGAAATGCAGAAGCTGGCCGCCGACAGCGAGGTGGACGTAACCGAGGCTGTAGCAGCGTTGGAAACCAAAATCAGGAACCTTAAGAAGGAAACCTACGCCAACCTCACGCGCTGGCAGCGGGTGCAGCTGTCGCGCCACCCCGAGCGGCCTTACACCCTGGATTATATCAACGGCATGGCCGACAAATTTGTGGAGCTGCACGGCGACCGCACCGTGGCCGACGACAAGGCGATGGTGGGAGGCTTCGGCGAAATCGATGGGCAGCCGGTGATGTTCGTCGGCCAGCAGAAGGGCCACAACACCAAGCAGCGGCAGTTTCGCAATTTTGGAATGCCCAACCCCGAGGGCTACCGCAAAGCTCTGCGCCTGATGAAGCTGGCCGAAAAGTTCAACGTGCCCGTCGTCACGCTCATCGACACGCCCGGTGCCTTTCCGGGCTTGGAGGCTGAGGAGCGGGGGCAGGGCGAAGCCATCGCCCGCAATCTCAAGGAAATGTTCATGCTGAAGGTGCCAGTGGTGTGCGTCATCATTGGGGAGGGTGCAAGCGGCGGGGCCCTGGGCATCGCCATCGGCGACCGGGTGCTGATGCTGGAAAATACTTGGTACTCTGTTATTTCGCCCGAGTCGTGCAGCAGCATTCTATGGCGCTCGTGGGACTACAAAGAGCAGGCCGCCGAGGCTCTCAAGCTCACGGCCACCGACATGCAGAAGGCCGGCCTCGTCGACGGTATCGTGAAGGAGCCGCTGGGCGGGGCCCACACCGATCCGGAGAAGATGATCGACACGCTGAAAAAGACGCTCCTCAAAACGTTGAAAGAGCTGGCCGCCGTGCCGGCCCCAGAGCGAATCTCGCAGCGCATCGATAAGTTTTCGGCAATGGGCGTGGTGGTAGAATAAGGGTTTATCAATTATGAACGAGGAGAGGATTGGCTTAGAAAAGGCAGAGAGGCATTGATGGCCATAATTCGTAATGATGAAAATCCACGCAATTGACACCGGGTTGTTTAAGCTTGACGGCGGGGCCATGTTCGGCGTCGTGCCCAAGTCGATGTGGCAGAAAATCTACCCCGCTGACGCCAATAACATGTGCACCTGGGCCATGCGCTCCTTGTTGATTGAAGACGGCGACCGGCTGATTTTAATCGACAGCGGCATCGGGGACAAGCAGGACGCCAAGTTCCTCAGCCGCTTCGACGTGCAAGTTGACGGGATGCTGGAGCAGTCGTTGAGGGCCCTGGGCTTCACCCGCGCCAACGTCACCGACGTGTTCATGACGCACTTGCACTTCGACCACGTGGGTGGGGCGGTGGTGCGCCGGCCCGATGGGGCCCTGGCGCTGGCGTTCCCCAACGCCACGTACTGGAGCAACGAAGCCCACTGGGACTGGGCCACTCACCCCAACCCCCGTGAAAAAGCCAGCTTCCTGGCCGAAAACATTTTGCCGATTCGGGAAAGCGGCCACTTGCGCTTCGTCGACCCCGCCGCCGGGGTGCCCGCCGAGCTGCCGCAGTTCCGTGAGCTGCTGTTTGCCGACGGCCACACCGAAAAGCTGATGGTGCCGGTGCTGGAATACAAAGGCCGCACGCTGGCGTTCATGTCGGATTTGCTGCCCAGCGCCGCCCACGTGCCGTTGCCCTACGTGATGGGCTACGACATGCGCCCGTTGGTGACGATGGCCGAAAAAGAAGCCGTCCTCAACCGCGCCGCCGCCGAAAATTGGGTGCTGCTGCTCCAGCACGACCACCTCACCGAAGCCTGTACCGTGCAGCGTACCGACCGCGGCGTGGCCTTGGGCGAACGGCTGCGAGTAGCCGACTTGTAAGGTTTGGTTGTCAGAATAGGTTGTTGATGGAGCTGTTTAATTATTGCCAGGCTGTCCACGTTCCGCAGCAGCGCAGCAATGAATACGGCGGCGCCCGTAGCTCTTTTGAGCACCTGTCCAGTGCAATGCCCTAATGCCAATAACCGATAACGAGCAACCGTCGACCAAGCCCACCCGGCTCGCGCTGGCCCTATCGGGCGGGGGCGCACGGGGCATTGCGCACCTGGGCGTGCTGGCAGCGCTCGATGAGCTGGGCCTGCCCGTGGAGCGGATGGCGGGCGTTAGCTCAGGGGCCATCGCGGGGGTGTTTTACGCGGCTGGTTACCCGCCACGCGAGGTGTTGCGGCTGCTGCTCAGCACTAACGTGGCCCGGCTCACGCGGCCGGCCTTCAGCCGGCTGGGGCTGCTGGGATTGGACGCGGTAGAGCAACTGCTGGCCCGGTATCTGGGCGCCGATGTGCGCTTCGCTGATTTGCGGCTGCCGCTCACGCTGGTGGCCACCGATTTGATGGCCGGCGAGTCGGTATACTTCAGCGAAGGGCCGCTGCTGCCACCCCTGCTGGCCTCTTCGGCAGTGCCAATTGTGTACCGGGCCGTGGAGTACCAGGGCCGGCAGCTTGTCGACGGGGGCTTGCTCAACAACCTGCCCGTGGAGCCACTGCTGCCCTTTGCTGCGCCCGTAGTGGGCTTGCATTGCAACCCCGTCAACCGCGAGGCCCACATTCCCACGTTGCGCCGCCTGGTGGAACGCACCTTGCACTTGGCCATCAGCGCCAACACTGCCTACCGCAAAACCCAGTGCGCTCTGCTGCTCGAACC
>JANPOR010000403.1:0-1696 GCA_031428075.1 Hymenobacter sp.
GTGCAAGCCAGCTTTCTGGACCCCAGCGCTCCTATGACGGCGGGGCCCCGCTTCGATTTCGGTGTAGCGAGCCCCGACGTGCCGAATCCACTGTACCAAATGCCGGGTATCAATTCGAGCAGTGGCATTGCGGCCAACCCCTCGTTTCTGCGCGATGTGCGGCTCGGTAATACCCGCGCCAGCAAGGTGGTCAAGCGCGCCCTAATTTCCGCCCTGGGCCAGTGCAGCGACAGTGAGCCAGTGCTTTATCAGTCGAATGGCAGTCCCGTATTCATCATCAAAAATGAGGAGTTGCTGCTAATCGCGGCCGAAGCTAACCTGCGACTGGGTAACCGTACCGCCGCTGTCGCCAATTTCAACACGGTGGCCCGGGCCTACGGACTGAGCTATGCCCCCGCCGCCTCGGCCACGGACGACGATATTCTTAACGAGGTAATCTACCAGCGCCGCTACTCGCTTTACTTCGAAGGCCAGCGCTGGGTTGATCTGCGCCGTCCCGGTAAGCTCGATCAACTGAACGTGCCCGACACCAACGCCCCCGAACAGCTCACCGACGGCACCCAAACCACGGTAGTGCAGCAGCTGCCCACGCCATTCTCTGAAATAGCCTGGAACCAAGCCAACCCCTAGCCCTTGGCGCGGTCAAAAGTCCTTCGGGTTGGGCTGACAAATACAAAGGCCCCGCGCAGTCAGCGCAGGGCCTTTGTATATTCGTGTTGCAATCAATTTACACCGAGAAGCTCTCGCCGCAGCCGCACGAGCGCGAGGCGTTGGGGTTGTTGAACTGAAAGCCTTTGCCGTTCAGCCCATCCGAAAAATCTAACTCGGTGCCGGCCAAATAGAGGAAGCTTTTCATGTCCACTACCACGCGTACGCCCTTATCCTCGAACTCTTGGTCCATGGGGCGCACCTCGTTGTCGAAGTCCAGCTTGTAGCTCAGGCCAGAGCAGCCGCCGCCGGCCACTGAGGCCCGCAGGCGGTAAGTATCGTCCAACTCGGAATCGTGAATTAGGCGCTCTACTTTCTCCTTGGCTTTGTCGGATACGGTAATCATAGCTAGTTATCGATTAAATCCTGTCGCTTATTTGTTCGAATCTTCAGCCTCGAACAGCCGTTGACCCGTTCATTTCTTAACAAAGATACAGACAAGAAGGATTCTAAATAAGGCAAAAAAGTAGTGGTTGCGGTAAAACGACCGAAGCCCTTTTACCGCAACCACCACTTTTTGTTTGGCCGAACTTAGTGATGCGCCAACTCCAAAGCGGGCAAGCCGTTTTTCATGCGATAGTCCGAAATGGCCGATTTGATGGCGTCTTCGGCCAGCACCGAGCAATGGATTTTCACCGGCGGCAGGGCCAGCTCCTCCACAATCTCCATGTTGTCGATGGCCAGGGCCTCGTCCACGGTCTTGCCTTTCAGCCACTCCGTGGCCAGCGACGACGACGCAATGGCTGAGCCGCAGCCAAAGGTTTTGAATTTGGCGTCGGTGATGGTGTTGGTGGCTTCGTCCACCTCGATTTGCAGGCGCATTACGTCGCCGCACTCGGGTGCGCCCACGAGGCCGGTGCCTACGTTTTTCTTGCTTTTATCCAGCGTGCCCACATTGCGGGGGTTGCTGTAGTGGTCGATTACTTTATCGGAGTAAGCCATTTTTTCTTGTGTGTATGAGGGTAGGAGGGTATGGAGGTAGGAGGGG
>JANPOR010000404.1:0-5405 GCA_031428075.1 Hymenobacter sp.
GTTTTCCATCATAATCTGGAAACCGTAAAAGCAACGCGCTTCGGGCATCTGCACTTCCTGCATGAAATTGACGGCTAGGTTCTCGTTCACGATGCCATCGGAAGCCGCAAAGAACGCCAGCACGTGCTTAATGAAGTGCCGTTCGTTGTCATTCAAGCCGTTCCAGTCCTTTTGATCCTGCGAGAGGTCAATTTCTTCCGCCGTCCAGAACGAGGCCTGCGACTTTTTATAGTACTGCCATACCTCGGCGTTTTGGATGGGAAAAAGAACAAAGCGGTTAGGGTTTTCGGCGAGGAGCGGTTCCATACGGTAGCGGCTTAAAATGACGGGAGAACGAAGGGCTTCGGGCAGGCAACCCGGCCGGGACAACAGTTGTTTGCCCGGAGCCAGGGCCCCAGCCAGCCGCCCTGACCTCAAAGATAGGCAACCGCCGGACTACCAAGGGCCCCGGAAAGACGAAACTTCTTAACTTTTTTCCCAGGCAAAATCCCACCGTCGAAGTCGTTTTAGCTGGAGCAATCAGTTACGTCGCAACCGGAAACATTCTAGTAATACCAGAGAAAAGCATCGAAAATCCACCTGTTTACAGGCACTTATCCACAAAACATCTGTGGATAAGTAGTACTTGTCCACAAAATTCGCCTTCCCTCGATTCTACTGGCAAGCAGCGGCTGCTGACGTAAGTAGCAGGTAGGACATCGGTAGGGCGTGGTTTTCGACCCATGCGCGGGCCATGGCCCAGGGCCGGGTAAATGAAGATTAACCACTTAGGTTTGGTTTTTCCACGGCGTCTCCGTATTTTTGCCTTCCGATTTTCAGAAACCCCGCGCAGACCGATGTACGCTATTGTCAATATCGCTGGCCGACAGACCAAAGTTGAAGCCAACAAATTCGTTTACGCTTACAAGCTGGCCGGCAACGTCGGCGACACCGTGCAGCTGGGCAATGCCCTGCTGACCGATGACAACGGCTCCATCGCCGTGGGTGCGCCCACCCTAGACGTGGCCGTGACCGGCACCATTCTCGCCCACGTGAAGGGCGACAAGGTTCTCGTCTTCAAAAAGAAGCGCCGCAAGGGCTACCAGAAGATGAACGGCCACCGCCAGGACTACACCAAAGTAATGATTAACAGCATTGGCTAAGGCCAATTATAAACCCTGAACTATAAATTGTGAGCAGACATAAATCTGCCAGCTCAAAGATTTATAATTCGTGGTTTATGATTCATAATTCTCGAAAAACATGGCTCACAAGAAAGGTGTCGGCTCGTCAAACAACGGCCGCGAATCGCATTCCAAGCGCCTAGGCGTGAAAATTTTTGGGGGCCAAGCGCTCATCGCCGGCAACATCATCGTGCGCCAGCGCGGCACCCGCCACCATCCCGGCCAGAACGTGGGCATCGGCAAGGACCATACGCTGTTCGCGCTGGTTGACGGCACGGTGCAATTCAACAAAGGCCGCAAGGACCGCTCGTTTGTGACAGTGGTTCCGGCGCTGGTTGAAGCCGCATAAGCTTAGCACGTTTCGCCTTAGGCCTTAGAATACGCACAAGGGCTGCTCCAATGGGGCAGCCCTTCGCTGGTTGATAGGTAGTAGTACACGGTGCTGAATATTCTTACAGAATCGGCTCGGGGCCCTACAGCAAGCGCAGGTATTACCACGTCAAAGACCCGCCGAGTATTCTGTTGGTTGATGAGTGGCTGCTAGCTGGTTCAGAAACTCGCTGATTTGCGCGGCGTGGCTAACGACCATAAAATGGCCGGCTCCCGCAATGCGACAATCAATTCTAGCGACGGGGGCCGGTAGCAGCCGGTCACGCGTGCCGTGCAACCTAGCGGCGGGCCCAGGACCAGCCACCCCTTGCCAGCACAGCAGTTGCCTAATGGCCCACCGGGCAAACACGGGGTCGGTATCGAGAACAATCTGCCGGAGCAGCGCGTGCTCGCTCCGGGTTGTCACGCCAAACGCCCACCCTACCAGCCTAGGCAATCGCTGCAACAGCGATGGCAGCACGAGGCGGTGCAGGCCCGTAGCGCGGGCTAGGCGCAGGCTGAATGGCAGCTCGTGCGGGCCGGCTAGGCTGGAAACGAGCACCGCCCGTGCCCGGGGCCGCAACTGGGCAATCTCCAGCGCCAGCGGGCCCCCAAACGATACGCCCACCACCCAGCAATCCTGCGCGAGCGGTACGGCCGCGGCCAGCCGGGCGGCGTAGTGCGAAAGCGGCTCGTCGGCCGACTGCGGCGGCAGCCAGCGCAGGACGTGCGCTTCACCCAATAAGTGCCAGCGCCGAAACACCCGCTCGTCGGCCCCCAGGCCGGGGATGAGGTAGAAAATCGGGGGCCCCGGCGCGCCGCTCACGGGTCGAGACGCACGTACACACCTTCAAGGTAGAAGATGTTGTAGGGCTGGGGGTCGTCCTCGCCTTCCTCGTCGGCGGGGTAGGTTATGGACAGTTTCAAGGCCACGCCGGGCAGGGGCACGGGAGGGGCTTCGTCGGAATTGAACTCTAGCAGGGCGGGCCACTCGCTGGCAGCCAACGCGTCGGCTACTTCTTCCTGAAGGGTTTCGGCGCGGTCGGCAGCCAAGCGCAGCAGGGTATCGAGGGCCTGAAACGGCAGGGCAAGGTGAAAAAAATGCAGCTCGTGGTCGAAATCCGTGGTGGCCCACACGGTCACGTCGTCGGTGTTATCGAACACGATGGCCACGACGTGCAGCTGCTCAACAAAGAAGTCAACATCGTCGGCGAGGCTGTCACTCAGAAGTTTCATGCGACCGGGGCGGCGGCTTGGAACAGCTCCAGCGTAATCTGGTCGGCCAGCAGCTTGCCCGCATCGGTCAAAGTAAGCACTTCATTTTGGATGATGGCCCAGCCCTGAATCGTGAGGATCTCCAGATAGGCAGGATGAGCCGCCGCTAGATCGAGGCCCAGCGCGTCGCGCAGATGGGCCAGGTCGCAGCCGCGCGCCGTGCGCAAGGTGGTGAGCAGGTACTCGTTGGCCCGGTCACGCGCCGTGAGCACCTCCAGCGTGGCCGTCACTTCGTCCCGCTCCAGCACGGCGGTCACGTACTGCGGGTTGTTGGCCACCGTAAACTGGCGGTTGTGGCCATCGAAGGAATGGGCGCTGGGGCCCACGCCCAGGTAGGGCACGCCCCGCCAGTAGTTGCTGTTGTGGCGCGACTCGCGGCCCGGCTGGCAGAAGTTACTGATTTCGTACTGCCCGTAGCCATGGGCGCGCATCTGGGCCAGCAACAGCTCGAACTGCACGGCCACGAACTCGTCGGGCGGCGCGGCAAACGTGCCCTTGCCCTGGCGGCGGCCCAACACCGTATCGGGCTCAATGGTGAGGGCATAGGCCGAGACGTGGGGCACGTCCAGCGCGAAAGCATTGGCCAAATCCGCTTCCCAAATGTGGTGGCCGGGCGCGGGCACGCCATAAATCAAATCGATGGAGAGGTTTTCGAAGCCCGCGTCTTGGGCCCGACGCACGGCCGCGCCCGATTCCTGGGCGGTGTGGGCCCGGTTCATCAGGCGCAAGTGCGGCTCGTAGAAGCTTTGCAAGCCGATGCTGAGGCGGTTGACGGCGGTGGCGGCCAGCTCAGCCAGCTTGAGGGCCGTGAGGTCGTCGGGGTTGGCTTCAAGGGTAATTTCGGCCCCCGGGGCCACCGCAAAATGCTGGTGGATGGCCGCAAAAATCGTGTCCAGCTCGCCGGCCGTGAGCAGCGACGGGGTGCCGCCGCCGAAGTAAATCGTGTCCAACACCGGAGAGGGCCCCAGGTAGTCGCGTCGCAATAATATTTCCTGCGCCAGGGCCTCTACCAGGCGGCTTTTCAACGCCAAAGAGGTGCTAAAATGGAAGTCGCAGTAGGAGCAGGCCTGCTTGCAGAACGGGATATGGAGGTAGAGGCCGGGCATGGGCGGCAGAACGGGAAGGGACGCCGTTTTACATTCGGGAAATTAAACGCCGGCTGGCGCGTTATCATCCCCGAATGTACGTCCGGTTTCTTCTGCGTTTTGGCTGGGCGGTGGGTATGGCGCTGCTTGCGGGCGGGGGCCCTGCCTACGCCCAAACGCCCAGCCCCGACCTTGCCGCACCTAACCAACTGGGACTGGCCTCGCCGCCGGCGGCGCCAGCCGGCCCCCCGCCCGGCCCGGCAGCACCCAAACGGCTGGTACGCCCACGGGTGTTGCGCCTGGACGCAGGGGCCACCGACGGGGTCCTCCTGCGACGCTACAAGCCACGGGCCTATGTGCCCGACTCGCTCAGTGCTCTGCGCGAAATCCGCGAGGTGGTGCTGGCCCTGCAAGGCGATTCTTATCTCACGGCCTCGGCCGACGAAATTCGCTGGGGCGCCGACACGGTGAGGGCACGCATTTTTGTGGGCGAGCCGTTCCGATGGGCCTACCTGCGCAACGGCAACCTCGGCGACGGCCTGCTGACGCGCGCCGGCTACCGCGAACGGTTCTTTCGCCAAGCACCCTTCCGGCCCGCCGAGTGGGCCCAACTGCAGGAGCGGGTGCTAACGGAAGCCGAAGACCAGGGCTACCCCTTTGCCACGGTGGGCCTCGACTCGGTGCGGCTTGATGGCCACAGCATCGGCGGGCGCGTGGTACTGAAGCGCGGCCGGGCGATAGTGTTTGACTCGCTGCAAATTGTGGGCACGACCAAAACCCGCAAGCAGTTTCTGACCAAGTATCTACAAATTTTCCCCAACCAGCCTTATAGCCAGCAGCGGGTGCGGGCCGCCGCCCAGCTCCTGCGCCAGCTGCCCTACCTCAAGCTGCGGGCCGAGCCGGAGGTGCGCTTCGCCCGGGGCCGGGCGCGGGTGTACCTACTGCTCGACGACCGGCCTTCGAACCAGTTCGATGCCATCGTGGGCGTGCTGCCCGGCGCGGGCGCGGGGAAAAGGGTGCAATTCACGGGCGACGTCACCATCAACCTGCGCAACCTCAAGGGCGGGGGCAAGCAGGTGGGCTTGCAGTTTCGCAAGCTCGACGCCCTGTCACAACTCTTGGATATTCAGTACGTTCACCCCAACTTTTTCGGCACGCCGCTGGAATTGGCCGGCAGCTTCAACCTCTACAAGCAGACCGACGCCTTCCTGACTGTGCGGCCGCGCCTGCAAGTCACCTACCCCACGGCGCGGGCCGGGCGGCTCACGTTTTTTGCCGAGCAGCGCAACTCACGGCTGTTCACCGACAGTGCCGCCTCGCGCCATCTCACAACGCTGCCCGAAAACATCGATTCGCAGTACACTTCCTACGGCCTGAGCTACGCCTGGAACACACTCGATGACTTGTTTTTTCCGCACCATGGCTACCTGCTCACCGGCCAGGCGGCCGTAGGCACCAAAACCGTCACGAAAAACCCCGATCTGAACGACACCCTTTACCAGCGCCTGCCGTT
>JANPOR010000405.1:0-1507 GCA_031428075.1 Hymenobacter sp.
CGAACATCATCACCGGCAGCAGCGCCGTCATTAGGTCGATGCTCACGCCGCAGGCCCCCATTACGCCCAAGCCCCAGAGGATGGCCCCCAGCACTACCACTAGCGGCAGCACCACGCCCCACCACGTGCGAAACGTGAACCACAGCAGGCCCGTTACGAGCAGCACCGACAGGCTCATGAACACGACCAGCTCGCGCTGGAGCCGGTCTACGAACACCGATTGGGCCACGGCGCGGCCGGCCAGATGGTAGCTGCTTTCCGGGAAGCCGAACCGCGCCAGCCCGCCGCGCAGCACGGCCAGGAGCGAGTCGCCGGGTGGCTTTTTGAGGTCGGGCGAAGTCTGCACGACCAGCGCCACGGCCTGTGCGTCGGGGCTGAACACGTTGCCCACCAGGCCCGGCGTGCGGTAAATCAGGGCCGAGTCCTGGGCCCTGCGGGTGGGGTCGGCGTGGTAGGCCGCCGGGTGTAGGTAGGATAGATTGAAGAATCCCAAGCCCTCCACCACGGGGTTGACCAAGGTGGTGGGGGAGGTAACGGCCGCCACGTGCCGTTGCCGCCGTGCCAGCTGCGTGAGCGAATCGACACGCCCCAAAAAATTGGGGTCGAACATAGTACGGCCAGCGGGCGCTTCGAGACCCAGCAGCAGGTAGTCGTTGTCGTTGCCGAAGCGCCGGGTGTAGCCTTGGTAGTAGTCGAGGTCGGGGTCGCCGGCCGGGTAGAAGTCGTTGAAATTGTAGTTGAATCGCAGCTGGGCCACGTAGTAGGCGCTGATGGCGGAAAGCAACCCCAGCACGAGCAGGGTGAAATAAGCGGAGCGGCGAAGAGACATAAGCAGGAAAGGCGCAAAACCCGGTTTCGCGGAGGAAAGCGGACCCCGGCCGGCCGCAACATACTTTGAGCTGCCGGTGTTAAGTTGCGTAACGGTAAGCGGAAAACGCCCGCTTTCGCCCTTTTGTTTCTGCCAACCCATTTCTTATCCCACCATGAAAAATACCCTGCTTGCCCTTGCCCTGTTCGCCTTTGCTGGCACCACCGCCTTCGCCCACGAGGGCCCCGGCAAAACGGGGAAAGGCAAAAATGACAGCTGCCCCGGCATGGCCGCAGCCAAATGCACCCGCAGCATGGCCACTGGCAACACGGCCGGCATGCCTGCCTGCTGCCGCGCCAAAATGGCAAAGGCCTCGGCTGCCACGGCTCAGATGAAAACACCGATGACGAAGACGATGTAAGGTTTATTACCTCCTTTTCATTAAGAAAGCCGCCTCGATCCGGCTTGTCCTTACCCAAAAATCAAAAAGCGCCGGCCGGTAGGTCGGCGTTTTTTTTATTTGTTATTTGTACAGCAGTTGCGCCGCCATGTTCACGCCTTCCACGAGCAGGCGCAGGCTCCGGCGGCCGAGCCAGCGGGTTTGCCAGCCGGGTGGGCCGTCCCCTTTGCGGCCCAGGTGCCCACCCAGCGCGGCCAGGGCCAAGTACACGGAGCGCACCGTGTCCAGGAGGCGGCGGC
>JANPOR010000406.1:0-7950 GCA_031428075.1 Hymenobacter sp.
ACCATCGTACTCATGGCCTTTTATTGGAGTGAAAAAATCTAGGAAGTGTTAACAGTAAGTCAGATGTTTGGGCATGGACTATTTGTTGACAGAGGCGCAGTGGGGGCGGATTGCGCCGCTGCTGCCGGGCCGGGAAGGCACCAAGGGCGGCCGGGGCCAAGACAACCGCCGCTTTGTAGAGGCCGTGCTGTGGTTGTTGCGCAACGGCTGCCGCTGGCGGGCCCTGCCCGCCGCGTGGGGCAACTGGCACACCACGTACACGCG
The DNA here is from genome assembly GCA_031428075.1 of Hymenobacter sp. GTDB lineage: Bacteria > Bacteroidota > Bacteroidia > Cytophagales > Hymenobacteraceae > Hymenobacter. Next base: position 265 of record JANPOR010000406.1, read on the forward strand.
CTTCCAGCGCTGGACCGCCGCGGGCGTATGGGCCCGTGTGCTGGCCGCCGTGCAGCAGGACGACGCCCTGCACACGCTGCTGATCGACTCGACCACGGTGCGGGCCCACCAGCACGCGGCCGGGGCCCGTACAAAAAGGGCCGCAGGCGCTCGGACGTAGCCGCGGCGGCTTTTCCACCAAGCTGCCCGGGGCCGGTGACGGGGCGGGCGGCCTGTTGGCTTTTGCCCTGACGGCCGGCCAGGCCGGCGATGCCCCGCAAGCGGCCGACTTGCGCGCCCCGTTGCTGGCCCCGGCCCGGCAGGGGCTGGCCGATACGGCCTACGATTCGGACGTCTTGCGCGCCCAAATAGCCGAAGCCGGCGCGCTGGCCGTGATTCCGCCGCGCCCCAACCGCTTGCAGCCGCCCCCCCTGGACCCGCTTGCCTACCGCGACCGCAACCCGGTCGAACGGCTCACCAACCGCCTCAAGCAGTTCCGCCGAATCGCCACCCGCTACGATAAACTTGCCGATTCTTACGCCGCCCTCGTCCAACTACGCGCCATTACCTTGTGGCTAAATTGAGAACACGCCCTAGTATTGGCGGTATTAATTACGATTAATCCGCTAGCTGCTGCTTTCAGCCCAACTGGGCATTAAAAAACCGCCACCCTGCTTACAGGGCAGCGGCATTTTAAGTGAAGGTTCCCGGGGTTACCGGCGGCGCATGAAAATCGACACGTAGTAAAGCAGCGTGGCCAGCGAGCTAATGGCGGCCACCACGTAGGTCATGGCCGCCCACCAGAGGGCGTCTTTGGCCATGGCGTGCTCCGCCGTGGTCACCACGCCGCGCTTGTCCATCCAGGCCAGGGCCCGGCGCGAGGCGTCGAACTCGACCGGTAGGGTCACGAACGAAAACAGGGTGGTGAGGGCGAACAACAAAATACCTAGGCCCAGCGGAATGACGCTGGTGCGCAGCATAAAAATGCCCAGCAGCAAAATCCAGGGCATGTAGCGCGACACGGCACTCAAAGCCGGCACCATAGCCGAACGGAATTGCAGCATGGAGTATGCCGTGGCATGTTGCACGGCGTGGCCGCACTCGTGGGCCGCCACGGCGGCCGCAGCGGCGCTGCGCTCGGCGTACACGCCTTCGCTCAGGTTCACGGTTTTGGTGGCGGGGTTGTAGTGATCGGTGAGTTTGCCGTCGGTGCTTTCAATGCGCACGTCGGTGATGCCGTGGTCGGCCAGCATCAGTTCGGCAACCTGGGCCCCGGTGAGGCCCGATTGCAAGCCAACTTGGGCGTATTTTTTGAATTTGCTGCGCAAGCGCCATTGGATGCCCCAACTCACGAGCATCAGCAGAATTACGAGGAAATACATGGGATGGGGATGATTTAAAAACTTGGTTGAAGGGCCCAGGGCCCCATAATACAGCAGCAAATGAAGGCCCAAACCGGCTACGTGCCACGCCGCATTTTCTCGACAATGCGCGACGTGCTGTAGCCCGGCACCAGCGGCACGGTCAGAACTTGCCCGCCACTATTCAACACGAATTCATGGCCCACAATTCCGTCAATATTGTAATCGTCGCCCTTCACCAGCACGTCGGGCCGCACGGCCTCGATGAGGGCCAGCGGCGTGGGTTCGCCGAAGAGCACCACTGCGTCCACGAAGACGAGGCTGGCCAAGATACGGGCGCGGGCTTGCTCGTCCTGCAAGGGCCGGCCGGGCTTGAGGCGGCTCACCGAGGCATCGGTGTTCAGGCCCACTATCAGGGCACCGCCCAGGTGCCGCGCCTTTTCGAGGTAATCGACGTGGCCGAGGTGCAGCAAATCGAAGCAGCCATTGGTGAACACCACGCGCTGGCCGGCGGCGCGCCAACTGGCCAGCGCGGCCAGCAACTGCTTCAGGGTCAGAATTTTGTCTTTCGTCCACATGGGCAGATGGGCTTATTTTGAATGGTCATGCTGTTTGAACGTCATGCTGAGCGCAGCCGGAGCATCTCTCTCGCTCACTAACTCAATCGTTCAACGAAGCAGTGGATATGCTCCGGCTGCGCTCAGCATGACGTTCTGTTTTTCATTTCAGGGCCTTCGTTACTTCGCCCGGATGGCCTCCACCGGGTCCAGGTTGGCGGCAATAACGGCCGGCACGATACCGGCCAGCACCCCAATGCCCACCGACACGAGCAGGCCCAGGGCCACGTTGCCACCCGACAGGAACAGCGGCAACGCGTCTTGCGGCACCAGCGTTATCAGCCACACCAGCAGGATGCCCAGGCCCCCGCCAATCAGGCACAAGAACACGGCCTCGAACAGAAACTGGAACAAGATGAAGGAATTTTTGGCTCCCAGCGACTTCTGAATGCCGATGATGCCCGTGCGCTCGCGCACCGACACGAACATGATGTTGGCAATGCCGAAGCCGCCCACCAAAATGGCAAACGAGCCGATGATGGCCCCCGCAATACCGATGATACTGAACAGTTTGCCAATAGCGGAAGCAATCATTTCGGGGCGGTTCAGGGCGAAATTATCTTCTTGGCGGGGCTTGAGGCCGCGGATGTTGCGCATCACGCCCTGCATCTCGTACTCCAGGTTAAGCAAGCCCGGGTCGTCGTCGCGGCCCTTCACGCCGATGCTGGGGCTGGGGCCACCCATGCCAGTGGCGCTCAGGGTGAAAAGCTTGGCGAAGGCGTCGTAGGGCACCAGGCAATTGGTGTCGTTGCTGGGCGTGTCGAGGAGTTTCTTGCCTTCTTTTTTCATCACGCCGATCACCATGTATTTGGTGCCCCGCACCTTGAATTCCTGCCCCAACGCGTGGCCCTGCGGGAAGAGGTTGGTGGCGATGGTGGCCCCGAGGATGGCCACCGGGCGGGCGGCGTCCATCTCCTGCGGGGTGAAGTAGCGGCCCTCCTCGATGGGCACGTTGCTGACGGTACGGTAGTCGTAGCTCACGCCCTGCAAGGCGCAGTCGGCCACCGAGTTGGCCCCGGCCTTAAGGGTATTGCCACCGCTGGCCGCGAAGATGGTCACGCCCTTATTGTTGGGCCCCAAGCGCCGTTGCAGCTCCCGAAACTCGCGCTCGGTGGGTACGGGGCGGTTGAAGTATTTCCACCACGGGTTCTCGGAATCAAACTTCCAAGGCCACTTGCCCACGTAAATCACCTTGTCGCCGATGAAATCCATGCTGTGGCGCACGTTGGCTTCGAGCGAATCGACGACCGCAAACACGGCGATGATGGCAAAGATGCCCACTGTGACGCCCAACAGCGAAAGCACGGTGCGCAACACGTTGCCCCGCAGGGCGTCCCAGGCAAAACGGAGACTTTCGAAAGTGAGGCGCAGGACGAGCATGGAGCAAAGGTAGCGACGACGGAAAAAGGCACCGCGCGGGGTGAGGGGCCCGAACGGCGCACGCAAGATCTTTCCAAAAAAAGCCGTACTTTTGCCTCCCCAAATTTCGTTAACTTCCCCCTAAGACTGCCCTGATGGCCATGAAATTGCACGAGTTCAAGTTTGAACTCCCCCAGGAGCTAATTGCCACGCACCCGGCCCGCAACCGCGACGACAGCCGCCTGATGGTGCTGCACCGCGCCACTGGCCAAATCGAGCACCGCGGCTTCAAAGATATCCTCGATTATTTCAGTGAAGGCGACGTGCTGGTGCTCAACGACACCAAGGTATTTCCGGCCCGCATGTACGGCAACAAGGAAAAGACCGGCGCTACAATTGAGGTGTTTTTGCTGCGCGAACTGAATAAAGAATTACGCCTTTGGGACGTGCTGGTGGACCCAGCCCGCAAAATCCGGGTTGGCAACAAGCTGTATTTTGGCGAGAGCGATATGGTGGCCGAGGTCATCGACAACACCACCTCGCGCGGGCGCACCATCAAGTTTTTGTTTGATGGCTCGGACGAAGATTTCCGCAAGGCCCTGTATGAGCTAGGCGAGACGCCCATTCCAAAGGACGTGCTGAACCGCGAAACCGAACCCGCCGATAAGGAGCGCTACCAGACCATCTACGCCGAAAATATCGGGGCCGTGGCCGTGCCCGCCGCAGGCCTGCATTTCACCCGCGAGGTGATGAAGCGCATGGAAATCAAAGGCATCGAGACCGCCGCCGTGACCCTGCACGTGGGCCTGGGCACCTTCCGCACCGTGGACGTGGAAGACCTGACTAAGCACAAAACCGACTCGGAAAACTTCATCGTAGAGGCCCCGGCCTGCGCCGTCGTCAACAAGGCCCTCGACGCCAAAAAGCGCGTGTGCGCGGTGGGCTCCACTACGCTGCGGGCCATGGAGTCGGCTGTGTCGGCCAACGCCCGCATGAAGCCCACCCAGGGCTGGACCGACCGGTTCATCTTCCCGCCCCACGAATTCAAAATCGCCAACTGCCTGCTCACCAACTTGCACCGGCCCGAAAGCACTCTCATCATGATTGCGGCCGCCTTCGCCGGCTACCCGCTGCTGATGGAGGCTTACAAGGAAGCAATCAAGGAGAAGTACCGCTTCTTCAGCTACGGCGACGCGATGTTGATCCTGTAAGGTTGGCAAATAAGTAAGTGCTTGAAGGGAGCCTGGCTGCTAAAAAGCGGTTAGGCCCCCTTTTTTTTGCCGTTTCTTGCCGTGGTTTTTCTGCCAACCATCGCCATGCCGCTTTACCCGCTCACTGCTCCGCTGCTTCCCCGCTTCGCCGTCCTCGTAGCCGGGGGCACAGGCACACGCATGGGCGCGGAGTCGCCCAAGCAATTTCTACTGTTGCGCGGCGAGCCGGTGCTGCTGCATACACTGCGTCGTTTTGCCGACCCAGCCTTGGGCGTTGCCGAAACCGTGGTGGTGCTGCCCGCCGATCAGCTAGTCACCTGGCAGGCGTTGTGCCAAGCCCACAACGCAAAATTTCCGCACCGGCTCGTGGCGGGCGGAGCCACTCGCTGGGCCTCGGTGAAGGCCGGGCTGGGGGCCCTGGCCGGCCACGCCCACGGCCTGGTAGCCGTGCACGACGGCGTGCGGCCACTGGTGAGCCGCGCTGTGGTGGAGCGCACTTACGTCGCTGCTGCTCAGTACGCCGCCGCCGCCGCCGCCGTGGCCCCCAAAGACTCGGTGCGTACCCTCTCGCAGCACGGCTCAGCGGCCCTCAACCGTCAGCGCTTGCGTTTAATGCAAACACCTCAAACCTTCGAAATCGACCTGCTGCGCCGCGCCTACGCCCTGCCTGAGCTGCCCACCTTTACCGACGACGCCAGCGTGGTCGACGACCTCTGTCGGGTGCAGCTGGTGGAGGGCGATTATCGTAACCTGAAAATCACCACGCCAGAAGATTTGGTGGTGGCGGAGGCGCTTTTAGAAAAAATGTGAGGAGTGCGGGAGAATGTGCGGATGGTAAGGTCGTATCGGTCCCCGACATTCCGGCATTCCCCAGATTTCATTGTTTGCAGATTCCCATATTCCCAACGTTCTTCCCTATTTACCAATGACTTACACCTGCCTGCTCTACGACGTACGCCCCGACGGCGTGGCCACCATTACCCTCAACCGGCCCGGCGTTTATAACGCTTTCGACGACCCATTGAGCTACGAGCTGCAAGACGCCCTGAAGCAGGTGGCCCGCGACGCGGCCGTGCGGGCCGTGGTGCTGACCGGCGCAGGCCGGGCGTTTTGCTCGGGGCAAGACCTTAAGGCGGATAATACGATTGCAACGGCTAAGGGCGCCCGCTCTTTCTACGACTCGCTGCACCAGCGCTACAACCCCATCATCCGGGCCATGAGGGCCCTCCCTAAGCCCATCATTGGCCGCCTTAACGGCGTGGCGGCCGGCGCGGGCTGCTCGCTGGCCCTGGCCTGCGACGCGCTGGTCGCCAGTACCGACGCTTCGCTGATCGAGGCGTTCATCAACATCGGTCTGGTGCCGGACTCAGGCTCGTCGTACTTCCTGCCGCGCTTGGTGGGCAGTCTCAAAGCCTTCGAGCTGTGCGCGCTGGGCTCCAAAGTGTCGGCCGAGGAGGCCTTACGCCTGGGCTTGGTAAGCCAGGTGGTGGCCCCCAGTCAGCTCGACGAAGCCACCTACGCCCTGGCCGCCCGCTACGCCGGGGCCCCCACCCGCAGCATCGGCCTCATCAAGCAGATGCTGAACAAGGCCGGCGCGGCCACCCTCGACGAGATGCTCGACTACGAGGCGCACTGCCAGCAAATTGCAGGCGAAACGACCGACTACCGCGAGGGGCTGGCCGCCTTTGGCGAGAAGCGCAAGCCCGTGTTCCGGGGTGAGTAGCCGGCAGCGGGCGGTTGGCGTATAACGGAAGACCGGCCGTGGCGGCGTTGCCGCGGCTTTTCCTTTCCCTAGCCCATGCTTTTTTCTTCTAACCTCCCGCGCCGGCTGCCGCTGCTGGCCTTGGCCGGACTACTGGCCTGCTCGTCGGGGCCCGGCAAGACCGACGACCCCGTGGCCGCCGCTCAGTCCGAAAACGCCCACAAAATCGACGACGATGCCATCACCAAAAAACAGCGCGCTGACGCCGACTTTTTGGTGAAAGCCGCCAGCAACAGTCTACTGGAACAAGAGCTGGCCAAGCTAGCCCAGGCCCGGGCCGCCACCGTGGCCGTGCGCACGTTCGGGGCCCAGTTGCTGCAGAGCCGTCTCGCTATGCTCCAGGCCCTGCGTACGCTGGCCGCCACCAAGCAATTGGCGGTGCCTGCGGCTCTGGGCAAAGACGGGCAGGCCGCCTACCACGAAGTCAATAAATTTGCCGGGCCAACGCTGGACAAAGAGCTGCTCAAGACGGTGATCAGGGCCCTGAAACAGGACCGCGATGCGTTCAGCGCTATGCAGCGCGACGCCTACGATGGGGACATCCGGGGCTTTGCGGCCAAGTTCAGGGCCCCCATCGGTCAGCAGCTCGACGCGGCTGATGCGGCCGAAGACGCCCTCAGCAAATAAGTCCAAGCAGTTGGCTGGAAAGCAGATGGGCCAACGCGGAGCCGCCATTGCCCGTATGAAAGCGCATTCGTTCCCACTTTCTTTCCCATTTCTATGAAACGCCTGATTCTTCCCGCCCTCGCTGCGGGCCTTTTCGCTTTCAGCGGCTGTGGTAGTAACACAAACAAATCGACTGCCGCCGACCAGCCCGCTACCACGCCGCCGGCTGAGAACAGCGCCCCCCCAATGGCTTCTACCACCGATACGGCCACGAAACGCGCTGCGGCTAGCAACGACGCGGCGGCGGCAATGCCCGCGATGAGCGACGCGGCCTTCATGATGAAGGCCGACGAAGGTGGCCACAACGAGATGGGCCTGAGCAAAGTAGTGCTCATGAAGAACCCGTCGCCCACCGTCAAGGCTTACGCCACCAAGATGATTGCTGACCACACCAAGGCCGGCATGGAACTGATGCCCATCGCCAAAAAGCACGGCGTGAAGCTGAAAGGCATCATGGACGCCGAGCACCAGACCATGCGCGAGCAGATGCTGAAGATGTCGGGCCCCGCTCTGGAGAAAAAGTACATGGACCAAATGGTGCCCGACCACGAAAAGACCGTGGCTCTGTTCAAAAGTGAAATCACTAACGGCAAGGAAGGCGACGTGAAAGGTTTCGCTACCAAGACGCTGCCCGTGATTCAGCAGCACACGGACATGGCCAAGGCGGATGATAGCAAGATGAAAATGTAGCAGGGCCCCCGCCTCTTCGTTTAATCGCCACAAGCCGTCCC
>JANPOR010000407.1:0-8137 GCA_031428075.1 Hymenobacter sp.
CGACAGCCGGCTCGAATTGGTGCAGTTTCATCCCAGCTACGGCTACGAAGACTTCGTTTTGGGCTTCCGGCCCGACGTGCACGGGCAGTTCCGGCTGGTGCCGGGCGTGCTGCCGCTGCTTTGCCAGCGTGCCGCCGCCGACCCGGAGCGGCCCTACGTGCTGGTCATCGACGAATTGAACCGCGGGCAGGTGGCCCGCATCTTCGGTGAGCTGCTGGGCTTGATTGAGCTCGACAAGCGCGGACCCGCCCACGCCCTGCGCCTGCCCTACGCCCCGCCCGAAGCGCCCCGCTTTTTCGTGCCCGAAAACCTGTTCGTCATCGCCACCCTTAACCTAGCCGACCGCTCGCTAAGCCCGCTCGACTACGCCCTGCGCCGCCGCTTCGCAGTAGTGGAGCTGCAACCGCAGTTTGGCGAGCCGCTACGGGCGCTGCTGGCTGCTCATGGAGCGCCCGCCGCGCTGGCTGAGCGTCTCGTTGCCCGCCTGTTGGCGCTGAACCAAGCCATTGCCGACGACCCGGGTTTGGGCCCCGAGTTTGCCATTGGCCACAGTTACTTTGTGCCACCGCTCGGTCTGCTGCCCGACGCCGGGGCTTGGCTGCGGTTGATTATCGACCAGGAAATAGCCCCACTGCTGGCCGACTACTGGCGCGACGAGCCGGCCACGGCCGCTGTCCAGCTGCGCAGGCTACGGGCGGCGTAGCAGCAAGTCAATTTTCTCACCATCACGCCGCCAAGCCCCGCCCCGTGGCCCCCATCGTTCCGCTTGCAACGCTTTACTACCTGCTGTGTTACGCTTGGAACCGCCTGCCCGAACCGGCCGGCTGGGCTCCGGGCGGAGCCATGCCCTTCCACCGGCCGCTGGAATTGTTGACCCAGCTGCTGTTGCACACCACGCGCCGCCTATTGCGCTTGGGCCTGCCCCTGGCTTTTGAGGAGCACGAGGCGGTACTAGCCACGCTACGCGGGCGCGTGGCGCTGGGGCCCTCGCTGGCGCGGGGGCTGCTGCCGCAAGGCCGCGCCGTGTGTCGTTTCGTCGAACTAGGTCCCGACGCTCCGCTGGCCCGATTACTAAGTGCCACGCTGGAGGCGCTGGCCGCCCGCCCGGCCCTGCCCGTGGCTCTGCGGCGCGAAGCGCGGCACCTGCGGCGGCGTGTGCCCGGGGGTTCCGCAGCGCCTCTCGCAGCTCCTTCAGCGGCTGTTTTCGGGGCCTTGTATGGGCAGCGGCCGGGGGGCGATGAAGCGTTTGTTTTGCACCTGTGCGAGCTGATTTGGCGGCACGTGCTGCCCACGCCCAGGGCAGAGGGGCGGGGGCAAGTGGGCGATTTTCGCCGCGACGAAGCCCTGATGGCGAGGCTGTTCGAGCAGTTCGTGCGCAATTTTTACCGCCGCGAGCAGCGGCAATACCGGGTGTTTGCCGAAACCATCGCCTGGCAGGTGGAAGATGCCGCGCCCGCCGCCCTCGACCTGCTGCCCACCATGCTCACCGACACCACCCTGGAAAGCCCGGCGCGCAAAATCATCCTTGACACCAAATATTACGCGGCCGCTTTGCGCCCGCGTTACGACCGCCAGCGCCTCATTTCGCCGCACCTCTACCAGCTCTACGCCTATCTTCAGAACCAACGTCCCGCGCCCGGCCAAGCGCTGGAAGGCATCCTGCTGTACCCTGCAGCGCCGGCCCCCGCCGCGGCCCTCGACGCGCGCTACATCTTGGGCGGCCGCCCTGTGCGCGTGGCCACCCTCGATTTGCACCAGCCTTGGCCTGGCATCGCCGCCGACCTGCTGGCACTAGTAGCCTGAGCGGGAAACAAAAAATTGCCCGGTCTTCCAGAGGAAGGCCGGGCAATTCTACTGGTAATTAAGCGGCTGGCAATGCGGCCAGCCGGCTAATTATTTTTTCACTTCGGTGGTGGTAGTTTTCGAACCACCGGTGGTGGTCGAAGCACCGGCGGCGGGAGCCATCGAACCGCTCATTTTCGAAGCATCGGCACCAGCGGCGGGAGCGCCGGCAGCCGGAGCAGCCATAGCAGTGGTGTCGGTGGTAGTCGAAGTGGTGGTTTCGGTGGTAGCCGAGGTGGTGGCAGCCGGGGTGGTGGTGGTGGTTTCGGCGGTCTTCGACTCGCACGACGACAGACCAGCAGTGAGGGCTAGGCCCAGGGCAGCAAATTTAACGAGCTTGTTCATTTTAGGTAATTTTGAAAAGTTTTAATTTTAGGAACGCCCTTTATCCGGCGTTCAGCAAAAGGTAACCCGCCCGACAAAACTTTTTTCCGGCGGGTTACTTCCAACCCTTCTTTGTATTAACATCCAAAGCGAATGAGCAGAGGCGGCTCTTCTTTTTCTTCTTCTACTTCCGTGGGGCCCACGTCCGACGAAGCGCTAGTCGTTGCTATTCGCGGCGGCGACGAGCGGGCCCTGGCGCAGCTCTACCGGTTGCACTGGCCGATGGTGTCGCATTTCGTGCTGCAAAACAGCGGCTCGGACGACGACGCCCAGGACGTGTACCAGGAAGGCGTAATGGTATTTTATGAAAAGGTGCGCGACGGCTCGCTCGAGCTCAGCTGCCAGATCAAAACCTACCTCTACGCTGTGTGCCGCCGGCTCTGGCTCAAGCGCCTTACCAGCAAAAGCCGCTTCGGCGTGCGCTTGCAGGAAGACGAAGACCTGGGGGCCCTGCACCACACCGGGGCCGAGGACGACTTGCTCGCCGCCGAGGAACAGGACCGCCGCTTCAGCACCATGAGCGAGGCCCTTGACCACCTCGGCGAGCCGTGCCGTTCGCTGCTGGAAGGCTTCTACCTACTGGAGAAATCCATGCAGGATTTGACATCGGAATTTGGCTATACCAACGCCGATAATGCCAAGAATCAAAAGTATAAATGCCTCGTGCGCCTCAAAAAACTCTTTTTTGCCCATTACAAAGAAGCGCCCATTTAAAGTGTGTGAATAATTATCAGTTAGCGATTGCCCAAGCTTGCTACCTGTTCACTGCTACCTGCCAACTGAATCTGCTATGCAAACCGAAGCCGATTACTACGCCTTATTCGAAGCCTACGACCGGGGTGAGCTGGCCGCGCCCGCCCGCACCGGCTTGGAGGCTCGCCTGGCTGCTGACCCCGACCTGGCCCTGCGCTACGCCGATTTCAGCGAGCTGACGGGCACGTTGCGGGCCGCCGGCCAACGGCAAGCCGTGCGCCGGCAGCTGCGCGGCCTGCACGCCGCTATGGTGACCGAAAAATCTGCGGCCCAGTCGACGGTGGAAGCGCCCGGCCCCGGGGCCCTGCGCCACACCGTGAACCCCATGCTGCGCATTTCGCGCACCGAGCGGGTGTTGCGCGACTTTTGGAGCGGCCACCGGGCCACAGCAGGCGTGGCCGCTTCGGTGGCGGTGCTGGCTGTGTTCGGCTCGCTGCTGGGCTTGGAGTGGTGGCGTGCCGCCCACACCAAGCCCTCGATGTACGGCTACACAATGCTGCGCCGCGAGTTGAACAAGCTGCAAAGCAACCAGCGGGCCCTAAGTCAGCAACTGCGCGACGTTGACGACAAGGCTGGGGCCCCGGCGGCCGTTAACAACGGCAAATTCAGCGGCACGGGCTTCGCCCTCACCGCCGATGGCTACCTGGTGACGAGCTACCACGTCATCCAAGGGGCTGACTCGCTGCTGATTGAAGGCCGCGATCAACAGCACTACCACGCCGAAACCGTGTACTCGGACCGCGCCCACGACTTGGCTATCCTACGCATCAAGGACCGCGGCTTCACCGGGTTCGGCCGCCTGCCTTACACTTTCAAAGCTGGGCAGGCCGAGTTGGGCGAGCGGGTGTACACGCTGGGTTACCCACGCGAAGACGTGGTGTATGGCGAGGGAGCCTTGAGTGCCCGTTCGGGCTTCGGCGGCGACACGGCCTTTTACCAGGTGAGCATCCCCGTGAACCCCGGTAATTCGGGCGGCCCGCTGCTCGACGAGCGCGGCAACCTCATCGGCGTGGTGAGCGGCCGCCAGAGCGACGCCCAGAGCACGGCCTTCGCCACTAAGTCGTCGCTGCTGCTGCGCATGGTCGATTCGCTGGCCAAAAAGCAGCCCGCTGCGCCTTACCACCTGCCCCACACCAACCGCCTGGCCGGTACGCCGCGCCCCCAGCAAATCAAGAAGCTCCAAGATTTCGTGTTCGTAGTGAAGGTATTCGAGAGGGATTAACGCTTGATTTGCAACGCAAAAAGGTCCGGGTGCTTCGTTAAGCAGCCGGACCTTTTTATGTCAGAACAAAGTCAGTTGAGGGTCTTGGGGCCAAGACTTTGAGTGCGGTCGCGGCTCAAAACCACTGCGCTGCCCGCTGCATGAGCTGCTCCAGGGCCGCTTGGTCGTCGGCGTCAAAGTCGTTGAGCTGGTCGCTGTCCACGTCGAGCACGGCCACTACCGCGCCGTTTTTAAAGACGGGCACCACGATTTCCGACTTCGAATCGGAGCTGCACGCGATGTGGCCAGGGAACTGCTCCACATCGGGCACCAGCAGGGTGCGGGCCTGGGCCCAACTGCTGCCGCACACGCCCCGGCCTTTGCGGATTCGCGTGCAGGCGATGGGCCCCTGGAACGGGCCCAGCACCAGCTCGTCATCTTTCACCACATAAAACCCCACCCAAAAGAAGCCGAACGCCTGCCGCAGCGCGGCGGCCGTGTTAGCGAGGTTGGCGGTGAGGTCGGGCTCATCGGTGGTGAGGGCCTCGATTTGGGGCAGCAACTCGGCGTAGCGGGCAGCTTTGGCAGTAGCGGTGAGGGAGAGGGTTTCGGCCATTTGGGGCAAGTTGTAACGTAGAGAATACGGCGCAAAGAAACAGCGACTCCGGCGGTAGGGCCCTGGCAGTAGCGCGGGCTTTGTAGTCCGCGTCGCTGTCCGGTCACCATTCGAGGACGCGGACTACAAAGTCTGCGTTACTTGTTCACGTATCGAAACAGCTCGTCCTCGCCAACGTTTTCTGCGCTCTGCAAGCCGCTGAGACCCAGGCGCGGCGCGGCCACGCCGTCCCCCAGCTTCTTCGCACTGCGAAACACCCGGATTTCGTCCCACAGCCCGGCGTGGAGCAGGGCGTTGAGCACCGTTGGGCCCCCTTCTACCAGCACCGACTGCACTTGGCGCTGCCAGAGGTCGGCCAGGATTTGGGGCATCAGGTCGTCGGCTTCGGAAAGGGTGGCGTAGGTACGGTTTTCCGTGTCCGCGCGCTGGCGGTAGGTGTAGAACAGGGTGGGCTGGTTTCCGTCGAGCACGTGGTGGGTAGGCGGCAGGCACAGGTTTTTGTCGAGCACCACGCGCAGCGGATCGGGGCCGGTCCAGTCGCGCACGTTCAGGTGGGGGTTGTCGTGCAGGGCCGTGCGCGTGCCCACTAAAATGGCCTGCTCCTCGGCCCGCCACTGGTGAGTGAGCAGGCGGGCCTGGGGCCCGCTCACGGCTACCGGTTGGAAGTAGCGCCCGGCTAAAAAGCCGTCGGCCGTTTCGGCCCACTTTAGCACTAAATAGGGCCGCTTCTTTTCGTGGAAAGTAAAAAAGCGGCGATTCAACCAGCGGCCCTCCGAGGCGAGCAGGCCGGTTTCGACGCGGGCCCCTGCGGCGCGTAGCTTCTCGATGCCGCGCCCGGCCACCAGCGGAAACGGGTCATCGTTACAAATAATTACCTCGGGCACCCCGTGGGCGATGAGCAAATCGGCGCAGGGGGGCGTTTTGCCGTGGTGAGCGCAGGGCTCCAGCGTTACGTACACGCGGCTTTCGCGCAGCAGCGACTTATCGGTCACGCTGGCCAGGGCGTTTACTTCGGCGTGGGGCCCCCCGTACCGCCGGTGCCAGCCTTCGCCGATGATATGACCCTGGTGGACTACTACGCAGCCCACCAGGGGATTAGGCCGGGCATAGCCGGTGCCGAGGAGGGCCAAGTCCAGGGCCCGGCGCATGAAAAGCGAGTCGTCTAAGAAGTTGTCGGCCATACCGTAAAAGTAGCCCCGCGGCTGCACCGGCTTACTTTTGCCTTGATGACCACCCGCGCCCTCACCGACCATTTCGCCGCCACCCTCGCCGCCGCCTACCCCGCCGCGGAAGCCGCCGCCATCGCCGCGCTGGTGACCGAGCACCTGCTAGGCCTCGACCCGTTGCAACGCCGGATGCGGGCTCAGGAAATCGTGCCGGCGGACATCCAGCAGCGGCTGCCGGCTCTGCAGGCTCGCCTGCTGGCCTGTGAGCCTGTGCAGTACGTGCTGGGCACCGCCCATTTTGCCGGCATGAACCTGGAGGTGACGCCCGCCACCCTCATCCCACGCCCGGAAACCGAGGAGTTGGCGCGGCTGGTGACGCAGGAAAACCAAGGCCGCTCCGGCCTCACCGTGCTCGACGCAGGCACCGGCTCGGGCTGCCTGGCCCTGGCGCTAGCCCGCGCCTTGCCCCGGGCGCAAGTGCTGGCCGTCGATATTTCAGAAGCGGCCCTAGTCGTGGCTCGGCGGAACGGGGCCTGCTACGCGCCGCAGGTGCAATTTCAACGGGTTGATATTCTGAATGGAATGCCCGCCGACCTGGCTCCCGGGGCCCTCGACCTACTGGTAAGCAACCCGCCCTACGTGCGCGAAAGCGAGCGGCCCCTGATGCGCGAAAATGTGCTGACTTGGGAGCCTGCCACGGCCTTGTTCGTGCCCGACGATGATCCGCTGCTGTTCTACCGCCGCCTGGGGGCCCTCGGCCGCGAGCTGCTGCGGCCCGGCGGCGGCATCTACCTGGAAATCAACGAAAGTCTATCCGTTGAAACAGAGGAATTGCTGATTAAACAGGGCTACGCCGACGTGCGCGGCGTGGCGGATATGTTCGGCCGGGCGCGCATGGTCCGGGCCACCTCACCCTGAGGCTCGGGGCCCTAGGCGAGCCGTTGGCGTTAGCGCGAAACGAAATAAGTAGCCGTAAGCTGCGCCACGCGGTTGTAGGCCGGGTCGGTGTTGAAAGTGCCCGATTGGTCGTAATGAGAATACGACATTTGGCGGTGCAAATTAATTAGACCCAGCCCGTAGGCTAGCTGCACTTGCAAAGGCCCTTGGCGGTAGCCCACGCCGAAATTGAAGCCTGTGTCCCAACGCTTGTTGGAGCCGTCTGAACTGTAGTCAATGGGCCTATTGAGATCCGCAGAATAAAGATCATAGGGTCTTGGGCTCCAATTATTTGAATAGCCCAATTCGGTGCCTCGTTGCCGGCCCCCGACCGCTGCCGCTACGTAGGGCCCAGCGAATATCTGCAGGCCGTGGTCGCCTTGTAGCGTGTACACCACGTTCAGCGGCAATTCCAGCCAGTTGTAGCGGTTGGTGCTGGTTGTTTCGCGAACGTAATAGCCGGCGAAGCCGCTGGCCGAACTGAAAGCGTGGAGCTTCTCGCCTTTTTGCGAAAACAAAAGAGCGGGCTGAAACGCCAGCTTGCCAAAACGGGCCTCTAACACCAGCCCCGCCTGCCAAGCGTAGAGTGCTGATTTCTCCGCCGAATAACTTAACGGATAGCCTCCCGTCGAATTGGCGGCCTCATCCAGCGTGGTGGTGGCGCGGTTGGCCCCACCGCGCAGGCCGAGGCTAAAGGTGGCTTGAGCCGAGGCGGCGGTAGTGGCCAGCAGAGAGGCCCCAAACAAGGCAGTAGAAACCAGTTTCATACGAGGAGCGGGAAAGAGGTGGACGGAAAGCATCGTGCAAGCACGATTCCAGTCCCGGCCAAAGGGTTGCACGCCTTCCCGTGGCCTTCCTCTTACAAGTTGGCGGTGATAAAATTCGTCATCTGCCGGTAGAGGTGCAGTGTGGTATTGCCGCCGCGGATGCCGTGGTTACGGTTGGGATAGTACAGCGTCTGGAAGTCCTTGTCGGCCTTCACCAGCGCATCCACGAAGGCGATGGAGTTCTGGAAGTGCACGTTATCGTCGCCGGTGCCGTGCACCAGTAAAAATTTACCCTTCAGGTTCTGGGCAAATTGCACGGGTGAGTTGTCGTCGTAGCCGCCGGGGTTTTCCTGGGGCGTACGCAGGTAGCGCTCCGTGTACACGGTGTCGTAGTAGCGCCAGTTTGTGACCGGGGCCACCGAGATGCCCATCTTGAAAAGGTCGGGGTTCTTAGTCATCGCCAGGGCCGTCA
>JANPOR010000408.1:0-8710 GCA_031428075.1 Hymenobacter sp.
TTCATCAGCAGTAAGGTAACAAAAATATTGACAAAGTTTAACTTTTACTGGGCCCCTGATTATTTGATACAATGCCTGATGCAATGCCGACCGCCAGCACTTAGCGTTGTATCTTTCGAGAACAAAAAATCGGCGTCTTACTGATTCATATCGCATTCATAGTCATGATATTTATCTATAATATTTGGCGGTTTGCGCTAGTTACTTTATTGGTCCTGCAGGTGGCACCGGTGCGGGCTCAGTCTGCGCCTATTGATGGTGGGCAGGCTTGCGCCGCCGCCCACCTCGGGGCCCGGGCGTCGGGGGCCGCCGCGTCGGCTACTCATCGCGCTCAGCTCGACCGCTACGACGTGACCTACTACAAGCTCGACTTGATTTTGGAGCCCACCTCGCGCGACGTGGCCGGCTCGGCGTGGTTGCGCGTGCGCGTGGGGCCTCAGGCTCTCGATTCGCTGGCCTTCGACCTCTACCAAGCCCCCCCCGGGGCCCCGGCTGGCACGCCCACCATCGCCATCGATTCGGTGGTGGTGAACGGCCGCCGTGCCCCCGCCGTGCGGCGGGCCGGATCGGAAGCCACCGCTGCCCTGGCCGCGCCGGCCCCGGCGGGCACGCTGGCCGACGCCCGCGTTTATTACCACGGCACGGCCCCGCACGGCAACACCGCGGCTATCGGCAACGGCCTTAACCGCCGCGACTCGGTGAGCTACGCCGGTACTTGGCACCGCTACAAGGTGCTGTGGTCGCTTTCGGAGCCGTTTTCGGCCCAGGAGTGGTTTCCGTGCAAGCAAGTGCTCACCGATAAAGCCGACTCGTCGGACGTGTGGGTGACGACTACTCTGCCCAACAAGGTGGGTTCGAACGGGGTGCTGGCGCGCACCGTGCCGCTGCCTGGCAACCGGGTGCGCTATGAGTGGAAATCGCGCCAACCGATTGACTACTACCTCATCTCAGTGGCCGTGGCTCCCTACCAGGAATACATTAATTACGCCAACCCTGCCGGCGGCCCCCGTGTGCCCGTCGTGAACTACGTGTACGACCAGGGCGCGCTCGACTTTTACCGCGCCGAAATCGACCGCACACCGGGATTTATTGAAAACTACGCCCGCTTGGTGGGGCCTTATCCCTTCGCGGGCGAGAAGTATGGGCACTGCATGGCCCCCATCGGCGGCGGCATGGAGCACCAGACCATGACCACCCAGGACGGGTTTACTTTCACCCTGACGGCCCACGAACTGTTCCACCAGTGGTTCGGCGACCACGTGACCTGCTCGAGCTGGACCGATATCTGGCTCAACGAAGGCTTTGCGTCGTACGGCGAGTACCTGTCACTCCAAGCCTTTACTACGCCCGCCAGTGCCGCGGAATGGCTAGCCGTGGCCCGCGGTTTTGCCCTGCGCAACCCCGGTAGCGTGTTCGTGCCTGATACTACCAACGTGGCCCGCATCTTCAGTTACGACCTGAGCTACAAAAAGGCTGCGTTGGTCATCCACATGCTGCGCGATTTACTCGCCGACGACGCCCGGTTTTTCCGGGTCCTGCGCACGTACCAGCAGCGGTTTGGCGGCGGCACGGCGCGCACAGTCGATTTGCAAGCCCTGTTCGAGGACGAAGCGGGGCGGCCGCTAGGATATTTTTTCCAGCAGTGGTTTCGGGGACAGGGCTACCCGTCGTTGGCCGTGACCTGGAACCAAGTGGGTCCTGCGGCCACCGTGCGTGTGCGCGAAACTACATCCCAGCCCGCCGTAACGCCGTTCTTCGACCTCGACGTGGACTACCTGCTCACCTTCGCCGACGGCACCTCCCAGCGCTTGCGCCACCGTCAAGTCCGGGCCCAGGAAGCATTTGACGTGTCCGTCGGCAACCGCCAGATGGTGAGCATCGCCGCCAACCCCGACGGGCCCCTGCTGTTACTGGCTAACGTCAGCGCCCCCGACCCCGGGCTGGCGCCGAGCACCCGCCCGGCTGCCGGAGCCTTGCTCGGTTTGTTCCCGAACCCGTGCCGTGCCGCCCTGTACCTGCCGGCGTTGCTGGCCCCCGCCACGGCCGAAGCGTTCGACGCTACTGGCCGCCGCGTGCTGGCGCAGCCAGTGCCGGCTACCGGAGCCATACTCGACACCCAAACCCTGGCGCCGGGTCTTTACCTGCTGCGCTTGCGCGGTGCGGCCGGCACCACACTGGGCCAGGCCCGTTTTGAGCGGGAGTGAGCAACGCGACCCTGGGACCCCTAAAGGTGGGTGTATTCCAGGCGGTGGGCCTGCTCAGCGGCGTCGGGAAAGGGCTCGTCGAACACCTCGCGCAACAACTCCTCAAACGGGACGGCGGGCGTGAAGCCGGGCTCTAGCACGGGGTTGGCGGCTAAACGCAGGAACAGGGGCTGGCCGTTGAGACTCACCAGGTCGAGCACGACGAGGCCATAGCGCTGGTTGCATCGGCCACTCTCGGGACAGTCGGCGGGCGGCGGCTTGAAGAGCTGCTTGAAGGAGTGCTCGTCGAAGTTTTCGTGCCGGCGGGTTCCCTCGTCAGCGCAAGCTCGGTTGTAGCCCAGGGCCGTCATCCGCTCGCCCACGTGCTCGAAGAAATGGCGGAAGTTGGCCGGCCCGATGCTGTCGTGGTAAAAGAGCAGTGCGCCTGCGCGGCCCTGCTCGTGCAACGGCTCGGCGCGCAGGCCGCGCGGCCCGCTTGCCCCGCCCCGGTGCAGGTGGTACGCTTTGTAGTACGGCCCCAGCCAGTTACGATATACCTGCTGGGCCACCCACTGCGCATGCCGGGCCGCCTGCGCCGCCGTCAGTGCGTAGGGCCGCCACTCATCGGCGGGGGCCGACGTATTGGCTGAAAGAAAAGAGCGAAGAAAAGATCGCACGGTCGAGGCTAAAGTTTGGACGCTTATCCCAAACGTAACCCCAACGGTTTTCAAATAGTTTTCAAAATACTGTAAACGAGCTGCACGAAGGGCACAAAAAAAGCCGGCCTCCGCGAAGAAGCCGGCCGTTTCGTAAGCCATGTTATTTCACTCGCGTCCAGTTTTGCGACTTGCCGATGAGCGAAAAGCCGATGTAGCCTTTCACTTCCATCGAGTTGGCGCCCCCCATCTTCATGTAGCACGAGTAGGTTTTGCCGGTTTTTGGGTCGTAGATTTTGCCGTCGTCCCACTTGTTATCGTCGTCGTACTTAAAGCCCTGCATAAACACCATGCCCAGGCGGGGGCGGGAGCGTAGCTTGGGGTCGGGGTTTTCAGTGTCGGTTTTGGGCTTGCCGGTGGCCGGGTCGTTGGGTACGGTCAAGGTCACAATTTTACCGCACAGCTTATCGCCGCACTTGTAAATCTCAAACGTGGCCTCTTTTTCGGCGTTCGTCCACACTCCCAGCGGGCTTAGGGTTTGGGCCGAGGCCAAACGAACGCCAGCCAGCGCCAGCACGACCAACAGAAAGAGAATTTTTTTCATGGAAAGGAAAAGGTGTTGAACGTAGAAAGAATGATTCGTACGATGCCGAGGAAAAGATAAGGCAAATATCCGACCTCGTTAAATGCGGCCTTTGGAGGTGCCCAAGGCAAGTTTACGTCCAAAGTCGGTAACAGGCGTTGCGGGTTAGTTTGCGCGCCAGCCGCACAAAATCAATGGTCCTGAAAATCAGCCAGCCAGCTCGTAAAACAGACTTTGAGCCTTAAAAACGGCGCAATAACTTTGAACCTTACCGCCAGTATATAACTTTGACACCCAGTAGCGAGTGCTACGCCCCCGCCCAAGCAGCCCTAAGGTGCTGGGCCGCGCGAACGGGGTTATGTGGAACGTAAAGAAAGGAGGTACAAAATGTCTAGTAGTCCCGAACAAATCCTGCCAAACCTGTCCAATGTCGTACGCATCACCGCCGTGCGCGCTTAGAAACAGCTTTGCGGGGCCGCGCTAACCCTTAGCCCGGCCTACGTTGGCCCAGGTCTTACTGTTGAAGACAAGCCGGAGCTGTACCCCAGCTGCGCCGTTTGGTAAGATTTGAAGGATTAGATGCCCGGCTCGCCACTCGTTGGCGGGCCGGGCATCGCTCGTTTTAAGGAAACTGGGCTATTGGCCTTGGTTAGAACTTTGGTTCAAAAGCCGCAGATGCCTACGCGAAAGGTGAAACGTGCCCGTCAGGTCCGAAAGCGGCCGTTACCTGCGCGATGCTGCCCCAGCAGGTGTTAAGCGGGCTGTGGCCCGCGTTCGCGCGAACGTGACGAAGCGCTCCTACCGGTTAGGCCCGGGTATCAGCACCGTTGCTGGTGGCGGGAGTGGGTGTGCTCCGCGCGCGCGAAAAGGCTTGCTCCGGCACGGGGGGGACTTCGGTTTCCGCCCAATTCCACGCCTGCCCCACAATAAGGACCGTAAGGGCGCTTTCAAGCAGGGCCAGAAATACATAAAATGTTCGCCAAGTGGAGAGCGACATGACGGCTATCAGCAGCATCAACGCCGTGTAGGCGGTGCCCAGGACTAAGTTTAGCAACCGGTTGGGTTTGGCTGGCAAGAGGACCGAGCCGCAAATCATTAAGGCCGGGAGAACCGCGACGATGGACGCGGCGAATAATTTACCCGGACTATTCAGCATATTATCTCCCGTCACCAACCCCTGCACCTTGTGAGGAACATACAACTCAAAATAGTCCCCGTAGACGTAGCAAAACATGACGGCTGTCCACAAGGCCGCTAATTTCCCTTTTACTGGCACTTTCCCCTCTTGCAGGGCGCTTGGATGTTCCACTGTTCTCACTGTGTTAAAAATTTATACTGGCAGCTTTTTTGGAAATTTCTGCCCCGGCAACTGGACATTATGCGGTAACCACGGCCCGTATCTCCTGATTTCGGCGCACTTGCTCGTTCCACTTCGCGCAGTTCACCCCTTTCACCAGCAGCCACAAGCACAGGGACGATTCGCCGATGAAGGGCGGTAGCAGCGCCGCGGGCAGGAGCGCATCGGCCAGGGCCGGGGCAAACAGGGCCGCCGAGCAGGCCACCAGATAACTCCCACCCGCAACTTGCATCAGGATGCCTAAAAACTTGGGAAAATAACCCGACTTAATAATCAGGTACCCGTTCACCAGGCATGTGCCGCCAAAAAATAGCAATGCAATGTTAAAGGCAATCTCGTGCGACTTCAGCGCGAAATTGGCCAGCAACGGTAATTGATGGGCCCCAAAGGCGTGGCGGTACTCGGCATTGGCCAACATGGGCATCACTAGCAGCAGAAACACTTTGCTGATGGCCTCCACTGCCAGGGAAACCAGATTCAAAAACACGGCCAGGAGTACCAGACTTTTGCTGACGGGCCGCAGCAACCAGTATTCAATCCACAACAGGGGGACGGCACACAATACGACGAGCACGTTGGCCGCCGCGCCGACGTGCCAGAGCAACGGCGCAGCCATAATGTTGTGCGCCGTGGCGGCTGCGTTACCCGGTACAATAAATTTGCTGGTGACGAACCCCTCCGCAAAAACACCTAACAAGATGATGGCTAGGTAGAGCGCGCCGCCGAGGCGGGCATAAAGCAACGGCGAAGTTTCTATCGGACGAGCAGTTATTGGCATTTCTTTCCAGGGTAAGCAATGGAGGGAAATTTCTTTTGGATATTCCAGGAGCGGGGGGCGTAAGCGGTAATCGAATAAGGCCCCGGCTCCCGGTCAGGCGTTGCCATGGGAAGGCCGCGCGCGCGCCCTCATCTGGCAACGGATAGCGGCAGGTGAACACCAGCGCCGGGCGAATGTAGCACGCCGATACCCCACCGTCTCATCCAAAGCAAAATTATACTTATATGTTCCTATAAAACACTTTGACTTGGCTGGCGTCTTCGGTCCCCTCCAGCTTGGCTAAAAATCAGGCTCCCACCATCCATTCTCCCTCAACGCGGTACCAATGGCTTTGCGGTACCCAATCCGTAGTAGTTGGCAGATGTGACTTTTGAACCGAATTTTTAACCAAGGCCGCTATTGCTGCTCAGTGCTGGAGTTTTTGTCCTTGCGAGGAGGCGCAACATGTTGCGCTTGCAAGGGACAAAAGCACCAACAACCAACAATTAATCCAGCACCCGCCGCACCTGCATGAAGCGTTGCTCGTAGCCCGTGCCTTCTACTTGGCTCACTTTCACGCCCGATTCACGCCGGGCCGAGGAAGCGTGTACGAACCGGATAGGGCCGGCAGGGTCGGCCGTAATGATGATACCCGCGTGTCCGGGCGTGGCCGACTCCCGTGCCGTGCCGGTGAATACTACGAGGTCGCCGGGCCGGGCGTCGGCGCGGGGCACGGGCCGGCCCGCGTCGATGAGCAGGGTCGTGGAGTGGGGCACGGCCACGCCAAAGTGCCCGTACACGTATTGCACAAAGCCCGAGCAGTCAAAGCCCGTGGCGGGACTGGTGCCAGCGTACAGGTACGGGGCCCCCAGTTGCCGCACTGCGAAGGCCACCACGCTGTCGGCCCGCCCCGGGGAAGCCACGGCGGGGGCAGAGGCCGGGCGAGCTGCAACCGTGGGCCGGCCCGCCGGTCGGCGCCGGGACAGTAGCCCGGCAATTGCCAGCGCCAAACCAATAAAAATCAACCAAGTAATACGCACGGCGACAGTTGTGGAACCAGACCCGGCCCCGGCTTGCTAAACGCAACGCTGGGGCGCTAGGTTGGAGGCCCACGGCCGGCCGTACTTTGTGGCCTGTTTTTTACCCAAATCCATCTCCTGATTATGCTCACTTTTTCCCGCCTCTTGGGCGGCTTGGCTGCCGCAGCCCTGCTGGCCGCGCCCGCCGGGGCCCGCCCGCTGGCCGCCGCGCCCACTTTGCGCTATACCTTGGCCATGCCCGCGCCCCAAACCCATTACTTTGAGGTGGGCGTGGCCTTGGGCGGCTTCGCCCAAGATTACACCGACGTGAAAATGCCGGTGTGGGCCCCCGGCTCGTATCTGGTGCGCGAGTTTGCCAAAAACGTGGAGGGCTTCCGGGCCACCGGGGCCACCGGACAGGCGCTGGCGGTCGAAAAAATCGACAAGAATACCTGGCGGGTGCGCCACCCCAAGCAGGCCGATTTTCGGGTCGCGTACCGCGTGTACGCCTTCGAGCAGAGCGTGCGCACGAGCTTTATCGACGCCGACCACGGCTACCTCAACGGCAGCAGCGTGTTCGTGTACCCGGCCCTGAACAAGGGCTTGGCCAGCACCGTGGCCGTGCAGCCCGCTCCCGGCTGGGCCCAGGTGAGCACCGCATTGCGGCCGGCCGCCGGGGGCGGTAAGTTCACGTACCGGGCCGGGAGCTACGACGAGCTGGCCGACTCGCCCATCGAAATCGGCAACCAGAAAGTGCTGCAATTCACCGCCAACGGCACGGTGCATCAGGTGGCCATGTACGGCACCTACCAGGTGGACGAAACCCGCCTGCTGGCCGACCTGCAGAAGATTTGCGAAGCCGCACAAGGCGTGGTCGGCCAAAATCCGCTCGACCATTACCTTTTCATCGTGCATAAACTGGAGCGCGGCGGCGGCGGCCTGGAACACCTGTACTCGACCACGCTGGAAGCGGGCCGCACCACCTACGGCACGGAGGCTGGCTATAAGAGCTTTCTGCGGTTGGCGGCCCACGAGTACTTTCACCTTTGGAACGTGAAGCGCATCCGGCCGGTGGCCCTGGGGCCCTTCGACTACGACCACGAGAACTACACCCATATGCTGTGGGTGAGCGAGGGCATGACCGAATACATCGCCAACCTGCTGAACGCGCGGGCCGGCTACTACGAACAGCAGGGCTACCTCGACCACCTGGCCGCCACCATCGGCACCGTCGAGAACACGCCCGGCAGCAAGGTGCAATCGGCCGCCGAGTCCAGCTTCGACGCCTGGATTAAGTACTACCGGCCCAACGAGAACTCAGCCAATACGGGCATCAGCTACTACGACAAGGGCGAAACCATTGGCACGGTGCTCGATTTGATGATTATCAATGCCACCCAGGGCCAGAAGCATTTGGACGACGTGTTCCGGCTGCTCTACGACACGTACTATAAGAAGCTCGGCCGCGGCTTTACCGACCAGGAATATCAAGACGCGGTGGCCCTGGTGGCGGGCCAGCGCTTCGACGATTTCTTCCGTCAGAGCGTGTACGGCACCAAAACCATCGACTACGCCACGGCCTTCGCCTACGCTGGCCTGGCTTTCAGCAGCGCCCCGGCCAACCCCAACGGCACGGCGGGAGCCACCTTTTCGAACCGCACCGGCAAGGTGCTTGTCGTGGGCGTGGAGCGCGACGGGGCGGCCTGGGTCGACGGCCTGAACGTGAACGACGAGGTGCTGCTCACCAATGGCGCGGCCCCCAGCGAGGAATCCGTCAAAGCCTTGACGGCCGGAGCCGTGGGGGCCCCCCTCAAACTGCAAGTGCGCCGCGACGGCCTCGTGCGCGACCTCGCCCTGACCTACCGCGTCGACCCCAACCGCCACTACCAAATCCAGCCCTTGCCTAACCCCACCGCTGCCCAGCAGCGCGTGCTGGCCAAGTGGCTGAAGTAGGGTTGGGAGGTTAGTTCTAAGTCTTGAGGTGAATATTTTTATATAAAAAAGGCCCCATGCAACTAGCACGGAGTCTTTTTCGTGTGGGAAAACTTGCTTCAAAAGTCAGCGGAATCATGGTTAACTAGCATAATCTGTGATTTATCGGATGCGCGTTAGGGCCACTTCGCGGGGTGGGGCGATGACGAGCGGCACTTTCTCT